>CALBVI010000230.1 GCA_937969395.1 uncultured Spongiibacteraceae bacterium
ATTACCGAATCGCTTGACGTAAAAGCGAGTTCAATGAGAATGGTAGGCTCAACAGTTATAGAATGGACGCTTTGGACTAATCAGGGCTCTGTCTTTAAGGAAAAATTGACAGGGTGGGAGTCGGGCGGCTGTATGAAAGGATATTTGGCTGAATTGCAGGCTGGTAGTTATAGTTATTTAATAGCTAAGGGCTTTGTCGCAACTAGAAAGTTGCGCGGACAGTAAAAATCTAGAAAATTAATCAAAGTTTGCCTTCGGCCGGACAGCCAAACCTTCGGTTTGTCTGTCCTTTATTAAAGGGTTATAACTTAGGACCCTGCGCCCACTATGGAGATGAAATTGAATATATTAAAATGGATTATAAGTGGTGTTGTTTGTCTTTCAGGACTCCCTTCATTTTCAGAAACTTTACCACCTGAAAAGAATTCAATATGTAGCGATATAAATAATGAAGTTTTTTCTAATAATGTATGTACAAAAATAAGGACGTTTAATACTGAAACCCTATCCGACAATCCCAACCTTTTAGTTGTATTACATGGTGATGGAGGCTTGTCTCTAACCAAGCAGAGTTATCAATATAAATTTGCGGAAATAATTGCTAAAGAAAGCAATAATTTGATCTCCGTTGGTATGTTGCGACCTGGATATACAGACTACGCAGGTCGAATATCAGATGGAGATCGTGGAATGATGGTTGGAGATAATTATGATGAAATAAGAGTTAAACAAATTGCCAGTTCTATTGAGACTTTAAAGAAGTACTATAAGAGTAATAAAGTAGTTCTAGCAGGCCACTCCGGCGGAGCTGCTATAACAGCTAATTTAATTTCAATGCATCCAGATTTGATTGATCATGCCATATTGGTATCTTGTGCGTGCGATTTAAATGCTTGGCGCAATGATATGTACGAAAAAACACAAGCCTTACCTTTTAATACAAAGGAAGAGCATATATTTAGTGCTTTGAACTATAGCTCGCCCATTGATTTAGTTAATGAGGTTTCTGAAAATACAAAGATCTCTATCTTGGTGGGTGACAGCGACGATGTTACGAAAACGTATTTGAGTGAGCGCTACAGCCTAGCACTTAAAAAAGCAGGAAAGGATGTTGAATTCCAAGAAATCACTGGCGGCCATAACATATTTTTAACTGCTCCAGTGATAAGTAATGTACTAGATATAATAAACAAATTGTTATAACAAAACACAATTACTCATAGAAAGAGTGGGCTGGACAGCTCACAACGCGCTTCGCGCAAGCTGCTTGTGTTGGCGGCGTTATGAATAATCAGGAATTTTACAATTATTGTATTTGAGAAGGCCGGTAAAAGAAGAGTTAGATAAAATTAAGTCTCTTTATGAAAAGAGTAGTTCTTTGCATTTACCTTGGACACATCCACCTAAAAATTACGATTCATATATTTCGGATGAAGGACGGTATGTTCTGTGTCTTCATGAGTCAGATAGTATTGTTGGCACTTTCCATATATCTGGTGTGATGAGAGGTTGTTTTCAGTCAGCATACCTGGGGTATGAGGTGTTCTCTCCATATGAAGGTAAAGGCTTTATGCGGATAGGTTTAGACTTACTAATTAAAGAAGTATTTAATTCGCTTAGTCTACACAGGCTCGAAGCTAATATACAACCCGGCAATGAAATATCTATTAAATTGGTTTCTGGTGCTGGATTTGTCAAAGAAGGCTTCTCAAGGAGTTATCTTAATATTGGTGATAATGGATGGAAAGATCATGAGCGCTGGGCTTTAATAAATGAGTACTGGTGTCAAAATGATTCATAACAACAAGCTGAACCTGACAAATATTACGAAGCTCGTTTTTGTGCATGTCGTGTAACTCGATTTCACATAAAAACGCTCTCGGCAACATTTGCAGGTGAGCCTGGCGGTAGAGCTAGACCATATTACAAATTATATATTGAGTCGGTAATCATAAAATCTATAAGCGATATTTAAAGGGAGAGAAAACTTGAAAATAAGGATTATTCAATGGGCTATTATTCTAATATTCATAGTGAAATTCATTTCAATTTCTAATGCTGAAAATATTGACAGAGAAGTTGAGAACTATCTATCAACTCAAATGCAAGGTCAAGGCATACCTGGGTTAGCTGTCGCTGTTGTCCATGACGGTAATGTTGCCTATATGGGGGCATTTGGAGTCAAAGAAATCGGTAAAGACGAACAATTAACAGTTAATCATAACTTTAATTTGGCTTCTATTTCTAAGACTTTTGTTGCTACTGCGATCATGCAACTCGTGGAAAAAGGTAAGATAGATCTAAACGAACCAATAATTAAATATCTACCATATTTTCAGGTCGATGATGATCGCTTTAGTAATATAACGATAAAACAGCTGTTAAATCATACTTCGGGTATGCCAGATGTAGTAGATTATGGTTATGAAAATCCGGAAACAGATGTTGGTTCTGCTGAGCGCTGGGTTCGAAAAATGGCCTCTGAGAAACTTGTTTCAAATCCTGGTGATACTTTTCATTACAGTGATATGGCATTCGATGTTCTCG
>CALBVI010000231.1 GCA_937969395.1 uncultured Spongiibacteraceae bacterium
GAGCAGTTTCAAGGTTTAGCTGAGGCTATGAATTCTTCTGTTGCTACATTATTAAATATGGTGATCGGCATACGCGAGGGATCTAATAACGTTTACAGTGCTGCTAGAGAAATTGCACAAGGCAATAACGATTTAAGTCAAAGAACAGAGGCGCAGGCCTCTAGCCTTGAAGAAACAGCCTCGGCAATGGAAGAGTTAACAACGACGGTACAGCAGAACGCTGATAATGCATCGGAAGCGACGAAATTAGCTAATGGTGTTATGGAAAAGGCGAGCAGTGGTGGCGAAGTTGTAGCGAATGCAGTAACGGCCATGGAAGAAATTAATACATCCAGCAAAAAAATTGCAGACATTATTGGTGTCATAGATGAGATTGCCTTCCAGACGAATTTATTAGCGCTTAATGCTGCTGTTGAGGCTGCTCGTGCGGGTGAGCAAGGTAGAGGGTTTGCTGTTGTAGCTGCCGAAGTTCGCAACCTTGCTGGACGCAGCGCGCAGGCCGCGAAAGAGATTAAAGGCCTAATTAATGACAGTGTGGAGGCTGTAGGTAAAGGAACAAAACTTGTCGATGAAACAGGGCAAACATTTAATATCTTGGTCAAGTCGGTAACAGAAGTTGTCACGATGGTATCTGATATTAGTAGTGCCAGCATGGAGCAGGCCGCTGGTATTGGCGAAGTTAGCCAAGCTGTATCGCAGATGGATGAAATGACACAGCAGAACGCAGCATTAGTTGAAGAGGCTACTGCTTCGAGTAAAGCTATGGAAGAGCAATCGCAGGAGCTGATGGATCAAGTAGGCTTCTTCAAAACTGATGACGATGAGCAGGAGGAGAGAGTTTTGAAAGCCGTAAAAACCGCTCCTAAAGTGTCGAGAATAAAAAGTCCGCGCAAGGCAGCTGTTAGTAGAACCAATGATGAGTGGGAGGCGTTTTGATCTCAGCTCGGCAAGGTAGAGAGGGGCAATATAGTTTAAGTGAAAGTGAATTCCAGTTTATTTGTGAGCTTGTATACAATTCGACAGGTATTGTCTTAGACGGACGTAAGCGAGAAATGCTTTATCGACGTTTAATGAGGCGGACTAGAGAGTTGGGGTTAGCAAGTTTTTCTGAATATTGCGAGTTGCTTAAACAAAAAGATAATGATGAGTTGCCCAATTTTACTAATGCGATCACGACTAATTTAACAAGTTTTTTTAGAGAATCGCATCACTTTGATTATTTAACAAATGAATTTATTCCTGAGCTGATGAATTGCAATCGACGCGCGGAAGATGCTGGTCGCCGTTTAAGAATATGGTCTTCAGCAAGCTCAACGGGTGAAGAAGCTTATAGTATTGCCATGACGGTAATGAATGCGATGGGGTCATCCATAACAGATTGGGATGTCCGTATATTGGCAACAGATCTTGACTCGGATGTTGTTGAAGTGGGACGTGGCGGTGTTTATAAGCTTGAGCGTGTTCGAGATTTAGATATAGACTTAAAAAGATCTTGGATGACAAAAGGGCGAGGTGACAATGGTGGGCTGGTTAAAATGAGCCAAGAATTAATGGATTTGATTGTATTTAAGCAATTGAATCTATTGCATAAGTGGCCTATCAGTGGTCCCTTTGATGTTATCTTTTGCCGAAATGTTTTGATTTATTTTGATAGAGAAACGCAAGAAAAATTAATCCCAAGGTTTTACGATTTACTGCGGCCTGGTGGCTTGTTGTTTCTAGGACACAGTGAAAGTATTTTAAAAGATAATAAAAATTTTGAATCGTTAGGTAAAACTATATATCGCAAGTTGGAAGCGTAGCGTCATGTCTCTTCCTCATGAATCTAAGCCAGAATTAAAGCCTTGTTTAAAAGATTTTGAGCATATTAATAGGTACTGGGATCGGCATCAAAAATATTATGTAGCTAAAATTCTTCCTGGTGAGTTTTATGTAACGAAAAACGATGAGTATATTGCGACAACGTTAGGGTCATGTGTTTCTGCTTGTATATGGGATGAGAAAGCTGGTATTGGTGGCATGAATCATTTTATGTTGCCGTTGACTGATGCGGATTCGGATAAGGTCCTATGGGGTAATGTCGCGAGTGATGCTACTAGATATGGTAATTATGCGATGGAACACCTGATTAATGAGTTGTTGAAAAACGGCGCAAGGCGAGAATATTTAAAGTCTAAAGTTTTTGGTGGTGCAAAAGTACTGCAGCAAGGGGTAGATATTGGCGGCAAAAATTCTGATTTTGTGATTGAATATTTGTCGATGGAAAACGTTCCTATTCTAGCTGAAGACTTAAGAGATAATTATCCTAGAAAATTAATATTCAACCCGATTGAAGGCAAGGTTTTAATGAAACGCTTGCACCTGCTTAATAATAATACAATCAATACAAGAGAAGATAGGTATAGAGAGAAGCTTACTCAAGAAAAAGTAGAGGGTGAAGTTGATCTTTTTTGAAGGTTATATGTCTAGCTAATTTTTTGTGTTTATTTTTGGAATAATTATGGTAGAAAAAGTCAAAGTTCTTGTTGTTGACGATTCTGAATTGATAAGAAATATTCTTACTGAGATCATTAATGATGATGACTTGGAAGTGGTAGGAGTCGCTATAGATCCCTATGATGCGAGAGATAAAATAAAAAAACTATCTCCTGATGTGATTACGTTAGATATCGAAATGCCTAGAATGGATGGAATTACTTTTTTATCCAATCTTATGCGTTTGCGGCCGATGCCGGTTGTGATGATCTCGACTCTTACTGAGAAGGGCGCTGACGTTACAATTCAGGCGCTGGAGCTTGGTGCAGTTGATTTTATACCTAAGCCAGTCAGCAATGTTATGCATAATATAAATCTCATTCGTTCTGAAATTATTTTTAAAATTAAAAGTGCAGCATGTGCTAATTTATCTGCGTTGGCTATTAATAATGGGCATGAAAAAAATGTTGCGGTAAAGAAACCAAAAAGAACTTTGCAGCATAAAGTTGAATTGATTGCCATAGGCGCGTCAACGGGAGGTAGTGAAGCTATAAAGGAAGTGCTTTGCGGTTTACCGGATGAAATGCCTCCTATCGTTGTTGTGCAGCACATGCCAGGTGGTTTTACTCGATCCTATGCTCAGCGGTTAGATAAACTGCTGGCGTTAACGGTTGAGGAGTTCACTGCTGATCGAGCGCCATTAAAAGCAAATCATGTTTATGTTGCCAATGGTGACCAACATTTAAAAATTGAGGCGTTAAATGGCACATTCTATGGTGTTTGCGATGATTCTGAACCGGTAAATCGTCATCGTCCCGCGGTTGATGTGCTATTTGAATCGGTTGCTGTTCATTGTCCTACTAAAGCTATAGGCGTGATTTTAACAGGTATGGGTTCCGATGGCGCCGCTGGCTTGGGCGCCATTAAAGAATCAAAAGGTTTAACTATCGCTCAGGATGAAATGTCATCGGTTGTTTGGGGTATGCCGAGGGTAGCTGTAGAAAGGAATGCTGCACTGCATGTTTTACCATTAAATAAAATTTCTAATATGTTGGTTGACTGCTGTTATAAGGCTTAATGTTTGTGTGTTGTTATGAGTTGGCTTTTATCAGTTTCTAATAGGAGATTGTCCGTATGGATGTGTTGTTCAAACGTTTTAAATTAGCGATAGCGGTTAATTTTATTTCAGTGGTATCTATTCTCTTATTAAGTAGTGTTGTTATTAATGTGGTATTGGTTTTGATTTCCGTTGCTGCTTGGTGCTGGTCAGTAGTACGTTTTTCTACAAGTCAACAAGATGAGTGTGCTTCTAACCCCTTGCCTAATACTGAGCAGCTGTTGGCTGAGTTTAATGATGAGATTAGAGAGTTGTTGGAGAGGGAAGTAAAAATAGTCAAAGATGATTCCGCTCGTATACAACAATTGATTAGTGAGTCTATAGAGCTTTTGCAGTCGAATTTTAGTTTGATTACGGCTAAAACAGATCACCAGTCAACCAAAGTTCGCGCGATTTTTGATTTACTTTCTGGCAAATTATCATCAGGTACTGATGGAGGTGATGTTGTCACCTTTGATAACTTTGCACCGAAAACTGACGCTATTATTCAAATATATATTGATTTGTTAATCAAAGTTAGTGATAGAAGTATTGCGGCATTTCATAATATGGCT
>CALBVI010000232.1 GCA_937969395.1 uncultured Spongiibacteraceae bacterium
ACAATAACAACAACAGAAACGCTAATAGATTTACCCCTGTCGTAAAACTAACCGGAACAGGAGCATTCAAACGTTAACTATTATTACCAAGTAAATACCGCCGAACGACCATCACCGAACATAGCCAATCACTGAAATGAAATGCGCTATCGATCCAAACAGAACAAAGAAGTGCCAAATACCATGCGCATGGTTTAGCTTCTTCATTTTATCTGCAACATAAAAAACAATACCCACAGTGTAGGCAATACCTCCAGCGAACAGCCAAAAATAACCGGGCTCCGACAAAGCAGCCTTAAGACCTGAAGCATCAATCGAACAAGCCCATCCCATCGCTAAATAAATGACTAACTGACCAACTTTAACCGCGCGACCTGATAAATAAAGCTCTGATAAAATACCTAACAACGCCAAACCCCAAACCACTGCCAGAATAGTACTTCCTCCTCTATCCTCCATACTAATTAGCATATAGGGCGTGTAGGTACCTGCTATGAGTAAATAGATAGCGATATGATCCAACACTTTAAAGATTCGTTTTAACTTAGGAGGATGAAAACTGTGATAGAGCGTCGACATGGTATAGAGCAGTACCATAGTGGTGCCGAAGACACTAAAGCCAAAAATAATAACCGGCTTATCAAGCTGCAAGCTAACCGCTAATAAAGCACCAAAACCTATAAGTGAAAGTACCGCCCCCACTAAATGACTAATGCTATTAAGCCTTTCACCGTAGTACATAATCTCTAACCATTTAATTTTTTAACGACTATTCCAAAACACACGCTGGTCATGCCTGCATATTATCTGTAGTTCACATTTATAAATATCCTTTTCGCTAGATAGCCTCATAATAATCACCCAATGAAAAGTAATACTATAATTGTTAACAAACACCAAAAGCACGTTTTTCCATAGATACTACACACTAATCGCACATTCATCTGATACATTCACCTCAGATAAAATTTCTACACGAGAGCAACATTTATGAAAACACACGACTGGCTAAACACCTACATTCCTATTATTGCATTATCCGCATTTCTTACCGCCTGTGGCGGCAGCAGCAGTAATGATGACTCAAGCACTGAAGCTGAGACCGAAACCGAGACTGAGACTGAGACTGAAACAACCACCTCAACAGACTTAGATGAATGGCTTTATAATACAACTGAACGCTCTACAATGATTTTCGAATCATCGACCAGTAATATTGGTGTACTCGAAGACGTTCAAGGCACTTCAGAAGTCACTGTCGGCTCTACTGACTACATTTACGTAGAAGCTAGCGGCATTCCAAACTACGACATTGTTATTACCGACGATATCTATGATGCCCTCGTCAATAGACCTAAAGCCAGTAATGATTTTGGTGGTGGTACCGTTTTAACATCCGTAGGTGAAACCGTCGTATTTGGTGAAGATATAGGCTACAACACCTCAACAGAGTATTGTGAAGACACCGGTGGTTCTGGCTACTGGCCCCCAGGACCCGGCTGCCCGATTGACCTTGCTAAAGAACAATACCTCCCAGCTGACCCGCAACCAGCAACTGAAATTTGCGACAATGGCCTAGGTGCAACCGGCATCATGGTTAACGGCACCAGTATCTTTAACTGGGGTGACGGTATGAGTGAAGGTAATAATATTTGGTATACCCTAGCACCAGTTGCTGAATTCTACGATGTTGATATATGTGGCGGTCATGCAGCTAATGGCGAATACCACCATCATTTTTATACCTCCTGCTTAGCGGATCTTGTCGGCGATGATGGCTCTGATCACTCCCCTATTTATGGCTATATTGCTGACGGTTTTCCTATCTACGGCCCCTATGAAAGCGACAACGTATTAGCCGTTAGCGGTTGGCTAAAACGCGATTATGGCGCTGATGAAAGCGAAGGGGGTTGCGGTACCGAAGGCCAGAGAACCTGTATCTTGGTTGATGAATATGACCTAAGCGCAGGGGTAGACGCTACCGTTGATGAAGGCCCTGCAATTGGCGAGGAAGTAGAATCATTGTCAAAAAATACCTTTGATGCTGATGACGGTTTCTACTACGAAGACTATTACTACGCTGGAGCTACCGCTACCGGCGAGCAGTTAGACCAATACAATGGTCATGACAATAATGATGGTCGCGGCTACCACTATCACTTAACACTAACCGATGAAGATGGGACATTAACACCAGCGTTTCCTTATACCGTTGGACCTCGCTTCTATGGTGAAATAGAAAGCAACTCAATGGCTCGTTGTGACTAAGGTTTAATTGAGAAATAAGATCAGGCTTAGGGCCTGATCTTATTTCCATCAACGAACAGCTACACCACTAAGAAAGAGTAAGGAAAAACAATGCTTCAACAGATACTAGCAAGCCTAGGATGGGTGAGTACCATCATGCTACTTTCTCTAAGTACTGGCTCTATCGCACAAGACATGTCAGCTATGAAAAATATGGCCAGTATGCCCAACATGCAAAAGGTTAACGAAAATAATACCAATACAAACGCGGCGATGAGTATGGATCACTCGCATATGCCGATTGAAATCCCCGAAGAGATTGCTACTCCCGCACTAAGCTTATCGATTTATCAAGATACAGTATCTGGTTACAATCTTGAATTATCCATTGAGCGCTACTCTCTAATCCCACCACCAGCCGATCTAACAACAATGGAAGAATTAATGGTGCCAACCATTAATAAAAACAGTGGTTTTGTCGAAGGGCATGCCCACCTCTATGTTAACGGTGAAAAAATCCAGCGCATCTATGGAAACTATATCCACCTGCCTGCAACACTATTTAAACCGGGCATAAACCAATTAACGGTTAGTATTAATAATCATGGCCACATGTATTGGACCTTTGAGAAACGTCAAATATTGGCAACACTCTTTATTAATCCCAGCAGCGAAAGCCTCATTACCTATCAATTTGAAAGTTTTCCTGTCGGTCTGTAAATGCAGGCATAAGTTAAACAGCCGTTTAAACCACTTAGCTCCCCCCCCAATCTTAACTTTTTGTAAAGTACCCAGACAATTCAATCGTGTTAGGATCAACCGCACGATTGATTAAAATGCTTATTTAACCTAACAACAAAGCCACACAATATAATAATTACTTAAATAAGCCGTGTAGCAACCACTTTTGATAATAATTAATTTACTTATCTGTAAA
>CALBVI010000233.1 GCA_937969395.1 uncultured Spongiibacteraceae bacterium
GTAAGGCAGAGCGGCTACAAATTAATTCCAAAGCTGAAGGATGCAGCTAACGTTTTCCACGATATCGCAGACGGTAAAAGCGATGTTAATCCACATGATCAAGTGCAGGTCGTTAAAGACATCGCGGATCAATTTTATGGAGTATTTGACAGCTTGAAAATTAAATGTCCTTCAAACGGTCCGCAGTTGTACACACCTAGCGGTGTTCAGATTGTTGATGAGAACTTTTCGACTCTAGATGATCAGTTCTGGACCAGTGAATTTCCATGGGGGCGCGATTTAGAGATAAACAACGAAGAGCAAACCTATATTGCTACGTTAGAGGGCCAAGTAGACGCGCCCAGCCCTTTTACAACTGGGCCTGATGGGCTGAAGATTCAAGCTAATAGAACGCCTCTTAACGGTCAGGAATGGACGTCGGGTAAGTTGTGCACAACGCCTGATAACTGGCTTACTGATGAGTTTTACGTTGAAGCAAAGCTTAAGGGTGATTTTGCCGCGGGTGTATGGCCTGCCTTTTGGCTGTATACGGCTCAATTTGGCGGTAATGAGCCAGAAATTGATATTTTTGAACAGCCTGGATTGGATCAGAACACGGTTTATCACAATTATCACTTTAAATTCGCAGATGGAACGTTTGCGCCTTCGCTTGAATCGACGACAAATGTCGATAGCACAGAGTGGCATACCTACGGTGTAGAGCGTGTAGCGGGCCAAATCACGTATTTTGTTGATCGCGTGCCTGTTCATGTTGTGACCGATAACGTGACGTTGCAGCCTATGAACATGATTTTAAATCTTGCAATCGGTGGCAATTGGCCCGGTAGTCCCGATCCAGCAACGGATCAAGCCGAGTTCTGCGTTGAATACGTGAAAGCGTGGCAGCTATGAGCCTTGAAGAAAATAGAAAAACCGTTCAGATAGCAATGAAAAAGGCGACTGCGCTATCGACAGAATTAGCCCAGTTACTAACCGAAATTAGCCAACACGAGCATATAAATAATCCTATGAACGACATAGCCTGCCCTACTACAGCGCCCCCTATCGAGCCGTCAAAGCGGTTTGTAATTACTTCGCATAACGAAGGCGATACCCTTGCCAATGGTGATGTTATTACATGGGTTGATAATGGCACCCTGACAAATCCCAATGACAAAGTTAACGTCGATGTCAATGATGTTGATCAAGGTCCATCGACTCAAGCCGGAAGCTGGACATTGCAGAACTTACCAGCAGGCCCAATTGAAATCTGTCTACAAGAGATGATCTTCGATGGTAATAACGTCTTTGTCGGTACTGGGCCAGATCGTTGCTGCTATGGCTATGTAGTGGAACAGCCTGTTACGGGTAATGTAGAAAAAGCCTACGACCTGGACGCCATACCTTTGGGAACAATATCCCCTGCAGACTGGGAAACGATGACAGGAGGCGCTTGGAACTTCACCGGCACTGATAATTTGGTTAACGCGGTAGACGCTGGCGGGGATCGTTGGATTCAGGTAGATCACTTGGCGGGTGTTCTAAACGTGCAAAATGGAACTTGCTTCATTGATCGCAAAGAAGGCAATGACTCATACACAGTAAGTCAGTGCATAGAATTTGCGCCGGATTTCGATCACGGTGGGACAGACACTTCAGCCAATTCAGGCAAGCTGGGCTTTGGTTTAGCCGGTGGACGGGATGCTAACGGCGGTTTGATTGACGGCGGCGATAGCGATACTACAGGCTACTCCTTCAGACCTGGGTTTGACGTTTACAACGGGTCGCTGAACCTGATGGGTTACTCATATTATGCCAATCGTCCTGGAATGCCTTCCAACGGTCAAGTGTTCGGGCACGCCATCGACACAGGTGTTCAAATCATACCGGGCAACAAATACATTGTTAAGATGACGGTCAATCACAATACACCGGGTGTCGCTGACGGTTCCCTTGTTATGGAAGTGCAAGACGCTAACGGTGTTACTTTGGGCGGATTTACTCAAAACAACGTGCTTCTGATGGATGGCACGCCTTACACCGACGTCAATACGTTCGGATCATGGCACGGAGGATCGGCGGCATTTGCGCCGCCTGTTGATACTTATGTTCGATATAAAGATATCGAAGTGTTTTGTAACTAAAAACAAGAAGCTTCGGATCGAATAGTTACAGGTGCAGGCCCGTTAGTGCTGCAGGTAAGCTGGCCAGCCCCATCAGTTTGTGATGCGGTTGGCCTTATCAATCCATTAGCAAGAGCGCCACAATGTGAGCCTGAAACCGTCTTTGCGGCTGGGCAGCTTACGGTGCATTTGAATCTGTTTCCAGCCGTTATACTGCAAACCTGAACAGGATTAGAGCTTGTCGCTGTAATCGCCTGAGGCGTTGATACTAAATTAGTGGTTATAGGCGTAGTGCAAGGCACGACAACGTTTTCAGATCGTTTGCCCGTTTCAGGCACTACAACGTTGTATTGCTTGCATCGCGGAACAACGCATCTATCAATAGTTCTGCCAGTGCATATAGCTGTGTATGGGGCTGAATACAACTGAACTTCAACCCAGTTGCCGTCAGGCTCCCAATAGATTGTAGAATCTTCAACAAAAAGCCCTTGAACGCCGTTCGCGTTGGCTCCGTTTGCTAGGCCTGAAAAAGCTAGTAGTAGTATTGCTAGATATCTCATGTATTACTCCGTTAATTGAATATTGAAAATGTGGAGGCTGAACCCGGAATCGAACCGGGGTTGACGGATTTGCAATCCGCTACTTGGCCACTCAGTCATTCAGCCGTTTAAAATCGAAGGGTTTTCACGCTGATAAACTATCAATCAAAGGCAAATCGCGCCATTCGTACTGAATGCCTATCAATTCACGCTTTCCGATAATACAGCCGTTGTCGCTAAATATCGCACGCTTCCACATTCGAACCGTTTTCTGTGGTCGCGCAGGATCACCGGTAAGGGTTAGTTTATAGCTCTTTGTGGGTTGCCAGTTTGTGAACGCTTGTTTCATGTCCAGAATGTAGTACATAGTAACGCGTTACCGCAAGATAGATTCAATCTAATTTAGGTTTGTATTTGCCTTTTAGTTCTTTTTCCACGTATTCCGAAAGTTTCGCCTTCTTCTTCTTTAGACCTATTTTTGGCAGATAAACCTCGCACTTAACGAACTTTGATGTTCTATTGGCGCGACTGATGCGCATTAATTCGGCTTTGTCTTTAGGCATTCTAGAATTATATCACGGTAACGCGTTACCGTAACTGTTTGAATTGTATACAGATGATAACGATGGATTAAAGACGGGCTATAAAGTGACGCTAACGGTGTGGTAGGGCATAGATCCTGCACTAATCAACGTAGCACCCTAGACCAGCGGTAACTGGAATAGGGCATATTTAGCTACGACCCAGTTCAACTACGTATGAGGTAGTCACATGAGCATGACCAATAGTAACTCAAAGTTACACACATTCCCAGTATTTCCCCGCCTTTTTATATTCTGCGCAATTCTCCGAGGTGTTAGATGCCTCTAACGATGATTTTGCTTGCCGCAGTTTTAATTCGTATCAATTCAATCAGAAAGGGGAATGCCAATGTCTAATCAATCTAATAATGAAGGTGGAATAATTTACAGCTTTATATGCGCTGTATTGTTTAGCGCGTTTGGCGCTTTCGTGTTTGCTGTAATAGGGAGCGCAACATGAGCAGCGCGGCGCCTAAAGGCCTGAAGTCGTCTATAGGATTCTTTTCGTATCTAATGCTGGGCGTCAGTATATTTCACGCAGCATCGGGCCTATGGAATCCGCATCAATCTCAAGGTATGCAAGTGGCCATGGTTGTCACTGTTGTGGCGTTACTTGGATCCAGTCACCGATTTGCAGATATGGCTGGCACCGCTTACGCACGGTCTAAGTTTATGGTTTTGATTATTGCGTTTTTCTGTATCTTGCTACTAGAAAGTTTCAGCGTATACACCAGCGCCAAAGCATTAACAGGAAGGGAATACCAGGCAGCCAGAGCAGAGAACACCACAAGTGACGAGTACCAAATGGCCTTGAGTTCAGCTAACAGCTACCAGAAGCAGATAGAGGCGTTGCAGGTAACGGTTGATAAGCTTGATCCGGTTAGAAGCCGTACAGCTAAGCTCAGAGCCAGCAATGAGATAACCAAGTTACAAGACAGGAAGCGCCAAGCAATGAACGACATGAAAAACGTCGACGTATCAACAAGTGCAGCCAGCGCTCGATCGATGGAATCGTCGACCGGTTTGTCGAGTAATGACATGGCTTTGCTTGCTGCCATTATGTTGTCAGTAGCTGGTATAGGGTTGCGGATTTGCTACACGTCATTATTCAGTGAAGCGCCTGAGGTAGCGCAAACCGTAAAAAAGCACCAGCGCGAACCGTTGAGAGCAGTGTCGTAATGGAAAAGCCCAGCATCTACAGCGAACCCGACACAAGCCACATAGAGGCCGCCACAGCTCGCATAAGGGACGATTTAGAAAGCGGGGTGATCGATCGAGTGACCTTTAGTATGGCCCGCAAGCAGTACGGTATTAGCTCAGATATCGATATACGCAATATTCAGCATACGTTGCGCAGATCAGGCCATCTGACAAAAAAAGGAAACCGGTTCATTTCCGCTAAAGCCGCCTAATCAAAGAAGCCCCACCTTAGTTGGGGCTTCTTTTATGTTCCTTTACGTTGCAAACACCGCTTAACCCACTGCAAGAACGAAATACAGCCTCCCCATAATAAAACAATAATTAAAAACGTCGCCAGTGGGTGGCTATAGTGCCCAGTCTCGCTAAGGCCCAGCGAAATGATCAGCAAAGCAAAGAACGCATGGGCTAATAATGTTAATACGGTTATCATTTTAAAATACCCTAATGGTAGGTTATGCCGTTTATCACGTAATAGGTATAGTGGGGTTTGTGTCGATTAGTATTTTTCAACAAATTCAACATCTGAACGCTTGTATCGAGTGCCGCTAGGGTACGAGGTGTTTCCTGAATCAAGCGCTACGGTCAAGCGAGTCACGTCTGTAACTTTGAATGCCGATAGCGTCGATGCGCCTTTAAGCATCACGTACCATGATTCACCTGTTTTTGGTGCTACAGCTTCTGCTTGCATTTCATCACTATCGTTCATCGTATCTTGTTCCTATTGTTGGGGGTTTATGTCGTTACCGACATTAGGTGATTTCGGACGGCTTGAAACTCTGCGTTACGATGTGAGTGCCAGCCGTATATTCGTGTCACGCCGTGGTTGTGGCCGTTGGCTCTCAGGTAGTCTTTGCACCCTTGCTCTGTAAAGCAGGCTGTTACGAACATCCACTTGTCAATGTAATAGGCTTTCTCCACACGATCGGGTAACTCGCCTCTTTCATCCAATGTATCGAGTAATTTGATTTCATCTTCATCGTGTTCGATATCAGCCATTTCATGGTTGTACCACTCGTAATCGCTGACATGGCCTTCGCTCATCCCATAGATACGCTCTTTTTCCTGAACGATAAACATAGGCTGATCCGTCATGCGATTGTCTTGCATGTTGATCAGCTCGCCAATGGTTTCAATGTCCATTATTGTTCCTGTTGTTGGGGGTTTATTTCGTTAGTAGTGGTTCATCGCAAATCGGGCATTCTCCGATCTGCAAAAAACTGTTATGAGAAAAGCTCCATTTACTGGCCAATTCAATGTGGCTTTGCGTCATCAAATGCCAATCTGTGCTATTTGGCTGCGCACCATCAATATCATAAACATGTGCTCCGTGAAGGTAAGCAGCATGGTCGCGTTCAGTGTTAATAACTAAATATCCATTAGGATATAAAGATTGAAGCATCGGCGCGAGTTGATAGCAGGCACCACTCTTGTAGACAGTAACAACAGCCGGATCGGTTTCGCGTAGCAATCTAATAAATTTGTGAATAGGTGGCTGCATAGTGGGGTTTATGTTGATGCTCGTGATTTGATTTCGATCACTTCCATTACTCTTTGCATTGATCCGGGTTTTTTGCGCTTATCTTCGCACTCCTTGTGGGTCTTGCAGTAGACCGGATAGTCTTCATAGCTGAACGTGTCACACATGACTATCAAGTACCTAGATTCGGCGGCTTCTGGATCGTTTAACCATCTGTCTATGTCTTTCTTTGTTGTTGCGCTCATAGTTCTATCCTGGGGTTTGCGTTCCTGTTTTAC
>CALBVI010000234.1 GCA_937969395.1 uncultured Spongiibacteraceae bacterium
CTTCGTTGTCTGAAGCCGTTAACGGAATAACTGCAACCGGTAACCCTTTGCTGAAACCTATCCTATCGAACAACATTGATCTTGGATTAGAGTGGTATCCAAATGAAGATACTTTTATTGCAGGTGCGTTCTACTGGAAGGAATTTAATGGCGCGTTTGAGACGGTTGCTCAACTTGAAACATTTAATCTCGATGGCAACCAAGTTCAGGGCTTAGTTGAAACCACTCAAACTAGCGATGATGATAGCTCTCTTAGAGGCTTAGAGCTTTCAATGTCTCACTCGTTTAGTTATCTTCCCGGATTTTTGAGTGGCTTTGGCGGCAAGTTTAGCTATAACTATGCGGATTCAGACTTCGAGTTTGAAGATCAGTTTGGTGGCGACGGAGTTTCAATAGATGTTAACAGCAACGGAGAAGTCACTGAGACTCAATTAATTGGCATTCTGCCACCCGCCAATCTGTTTGGTTTATCCAAGCATGTGACGGCGACTCAATTGTATTGGGGAGACGATAAGTGGAACATTCAGGCGACTTATAAGACGCGTTCTAACTACTTTCAGCAGTATACGCGAGACACTCAAGGTCGTGTTCGCTATACAGACGATAATCAAACGCTGGATATGAGTATACGTTACAAGTTGACTGATAATGTTAGCTTGACTTTGGATGGTCAGAATATTTTGGATGAACCCCGTACCGATTACCGTGGCGTTGATGGAAACGTGCTTCAATCGCTTTCTTATGGACCACGCTTCTTCCTCGGAGCCAAAATTAAGTTGTAGATACCAAAACTGTTAGTAGGCTTGCCCACGATCAAAAAGAGGTTGTGAGAATTAAAAGCCGAGTGACGATAATAATGGGCCTATTTTTGGGCCCATTTTTTATATTGCTAAATGTGTACGTGAGTACAGGCAGAAACACTGTTTTGAACTCGAGTGTTGAAACGCTCTAAACATGTAGTTTTGTCCATTATTATGGTGTGGCAGCGCATCTAAAGTGATGCATTTTTCTTCAGCTAATATGCAAAAATGAAATTTGAAGAAATATTTTTGTCTCTGCCCCTTCTTACAACGCCGAAATAATCGACCAGTTAATTCACAGTAAATCAACTACTTAGCTTAGCTTGTTGATTGGTATGCTTTGCATTAAAACCAATTTGTTAGTATTGGTAATAAATATTGGTTGACGCTGCGGTTTAATACTAGTTGAATAGGCCTGCTAATTAAAAATGCGAAGGTCAGAATACTTGTTTTATCGTTGCAGCAACCTTACAAACAGTCCAGATTTTCACATAACTATTACATATCAATTTTAAAGAGTCATATGAGAATCTCTATGTTTAAGTTAAATGGCCTGATCGTAACTCTGAGAGTCGGCTTATCCGCTTTGTGTTTATTAAGCTCTTATTCCTGTTTAGGGCAAACAAACCTCGTTGCCAATGCCGGTTTTGAACAGGGTTGGGATAATTGGATAGAGAGCGACAAAGATGGGCGTTCGGCATCGATATCGGGTGATACATTAGAAGGGGAAAAATCAGCAAAGCTGACAAGTTCATCAGGTACTTTTGCTCAGGTCATTGAGGTCCGTGCAAATACGAGCTATCGGTTATCAGCTGCGGTAAAAGGGACCGGAATCGTTGGCGTGAAACTGGGTGATCAGCTTTTCTTTGAACGACAATCTTCGACAAAAAACTGGAAAACTGTTTCAGTTTCATTCAATTCTGGTGATAGTACTAGAGCTATTATTTTGGCGCAGCATAATGGCAAAAAAAGCTTGTTCGACAATTTTGAGCTCGTTACTGATGACGTTGTTTCAGGTATAAGCAATCAGTCAATCACTTTGGCGGCAACCGGTAAGTCTCCGGACTTGCCACCAGGTAGCAATTTCGATTTGCTTGCTTGGTATTTAGCTACTCCGGAGCCGGATAGTAAAGGCTTATCTACTCGCATCACTGAGCGAGAACTGAATGCTGGTTATCAGCACCCTGATTATTTTTATACTGCTGATGATGGTGGGATGGTTTTTAGGGCGACTGTTGCAGGGGCGCGCACTTCAAATAACACCAAATATACCCGGACTGAATTACGAGAAATGCTCCGTAAAGGTGATGTGTCGATCAATACAGTTGGTGCTAATGGTACGCCAAATGCAAACAGCTGGGTGTTCTCTACAGCGCCAAACAAAGATAAAAAGCTTGCAGGTGCTGTTGATGGAATCTTGAAAGCTAGCTTAGCCGTTAATCATGTGACGACGACGGGTGAGGCGTATCAGATAGGCCGAGTTATTATTGGACAAATTCATGCTAGTGATGATGAGCCTATTCGACTTTATTACCGTAAATTACCGAATAATGATAATGGTTCTATTTATGCAGCTCACCAGCCGCATGGTGGAAAAGACAAATGGTATGAAATTATAGGCTCTCGATCTAACAGTGCTGATAATCCGGAAAATGGTATCCCTTTAAACGAAGAGTTTGACTACGAAATACGCGCTAAAGGTAACCACTTACATGTTCTGATATCTAAAGGCGGTGAGCTTATAGGTGAGAGTCAGATTGATATGTCCGATAGCGGCTTTGATCGAAGAGGTGAGTACATGTATTTCAAGGCTGGTGTGTATAACCAAAACAATAGTGGTGATCCTGAAGATTATGTGCAAGCCACTTTTTACGCGCTAGAAGCTACTCACTAATTATTATTTTTACTTGTATATCTACAATTAAAAATCATTTTTGATTGTTTGTTAATTTATATAAATAAATCGTTATTGATTTATTTTAATGCTATTCAGGAAGGCTCGCTCCTATTTGAGTAGTAAAATTATTTATTACATTTTGTATTCGCCTCGGGTTAACCCTCGAGGTTTTTTTTGATCTTGATTGTTATTGTTCTATTTTTCTGGAGTAACTGATCGATGAAGTTGTTCACCCTATTTCAAACAATACTGCTAATAAGTTTAGTGACTGGTTGTGGCGGAGGAGGTTCTTCAGATAACTCATTAGGTCAATCCGTTAGTCCTGAGCCGGATAATCAACCTTCAGAGCCAGAGCCAGAGCCAGAGCCAGAACCAGAACCAG
>CALBVI010000235.1 GCA_937969395.1 uncultured Spongiibacteraceae bacterium
ATTACCAGAATCTAAGCGATCTTAAATTAGGTGGCGCGTCTTTATATAGTTTTGCTCGAATGATGACGCTAGGTAAGACTATAAAGTGTTGAGTTTATTTGATCGACCCGAATCTTGCTAAATCAGTCTTTAATAACAATAATGCGGTACTGCTAGGTTTTAGTTGAGTAGTTAGGGTGCCAATTATCGTATGCGGTTATCTATGATCGCTTCTTGAGTTGGCTGTATTTCTTGAGATCAAGAAGCTAACAAAGCTTATGGAAGGCAAAAGTTCGAGATGAATAATGACACCGTTTAGGTTATTACTGGTAGCAGTACTATTTTATAGTTGCAGTATCCAGGCGCACCATTCGGTGTCTGCAAATTACAATCAATCAAAAACTGTCACCATGGAATTGGTAGTTGAAGAATTTCGTTTTATTAATCCTCATCCTTATCTGAGCACAGTACTTGTCGGCCCTGCTGAGGGGGTTATAACGCTTGAGCTGGATAATAGGCGAGAGTTGGTTGATCTAGGTTTTAACAATGGTACCTTTATTTCTGGCGACAGCATTTTTGTTACTGTTTATCCTGGTGCCCGCAACGCTAGAATAGCTTATGTTATTGGATTGGAACATTCACGATTAGGTTTTAAGTATGTTGCTAATCAGCGATATCTAACTGATTTATAAGAGAGTCGTAGCGCGTTGGCGATGAATGTCGTGTTAACTCGAAGTAATAGCTTTCTGCGGTTAAGGTGAATGGATTCGAGGGTGTAATCTGCAGCTGCTAAGCCGAATTCAAGAGTGGATCAAGTTTAGATATATAAAAGTAAAAATTTGTAGCGGGGGTTGGATTCAAACGAATGACTTTCAGTGACTGTGCTGGATAAGATAAAGAGCAAAGCTCGTGTCGGGCAAGTTTAGAAATAATTGGTAGCGGGGGCTGGATTCGAACCAACGACCTTCGGGTTATGAGCCCGACGAGCTACCATACTGCTCCACCCCGCATCAATTAAAGACGCTGCTTACTTGCTTGAAATAACGTGTGTCACTTCGTAAGCAGGCGCGCATAATAGGGATGTGTCGGCTTAAGGTCAAGGATTGTTTCGTATTGATTAAAATAGAGTGTGAAGACTGCTATTGGCTTGGTGACTAATATGGCGTTTTCAGGTATCTTGCGCGCTTATTAAGTAGCCAGTTGAGTTTTTTATGGGGCAATTTGCCGATATTCGTCCATATAAGGACAGCGAGGTCAGTACTGTTATTGACAGTTTGTTGGCTGATAACGAGTTTATTACTGCTATTGCTAGTTTAAAGCTAGGGCGCTGGCATAAGCCGTTAGCGGCTATAGTTCGTCCTATCATACGTCGTGCTCTAAAGAAGCAGTTGCGTGATGTGCATACCGTAAATGACTTTCAGGCCATTGTTAAGCGTTATATGAACCGTATGGTCGATACCTGTACAGATGGTTTTAGTGTTTCCGGTATCGAAGCTCTTGAACAGGGCAAGCCGTATTTGTTTATTAGTAATCATCGCGATATCGCTTTAGATCCAGCTTTTGTTAATTACTCTCTTTATCATAATGGTCACGATACTGTGCGTATTGCGATTGGTGATAACTTGCTGACTAAGCCCTATGTATCAGATCTGATGCGTATCAATAAAAGTTTTATTGTTAAGCGTTCGGCTAAAGGCCCGCGACAGATATTGGCGGCGTATAAATTATTGTCGCGTTATATTCGCCATTCGATAGAAGAGGATGATAGTCCTATTTGGATTGCTCAGCGTGAAGGTCGGGCAAAGGATGGGGTTGATCGGACTGAGCCAGCCATTATTAAAATGATTGCTATGAGTCAGCATAAAAAAACTGAGGATTTCGCCGAGTTTATTAATAAGCTGCATATTGTCCCTGTCGCTATTTCTTATGAGCTTGACCCCTGCGATGGGGCTAAGGCACAAGAGTTATATGAGAAAGCAGAAAATGGTGATTATCAAAAAACTGAGCATGAGGATGTTGAGAGTATTGCGACGGGAATTACTGGACAAAAAGGGCGAGTGCATGTCGCTTTTGGTACGCCGCTAAGTGCGGATTTTACCGATGCGAATGAAGTTGCGGCGGAAATAGATCGTCAAATTATTGATAATTATGTGCTGCAACCGACTAACTTTTTTGCTTATGAAATGCTGCATGGTCACTATCCGGAAGGGATTTACTCTGATCAAAAAATGCCTTTTAACATCGTTGGGCTAGAAACGCAGCGACAAGCATTTGTGGATAGGGTAGAGGCTTTGCCGGTAGCTCATCGTGATTATGTTTTGGGCATTTACGCTAATATTATTGATCGTAAACAACAGTTTAAAAAGTCTTTAGCTGAATAGAGTTAACTACCGTTGTTAGCTCTATCTCTTGCCTTATTTAATGGCTTATCCAGCGTTCTATTTCAGGCTCTATAAGCTTACCTTGTGTTATGCTACTTCGTTTATCTATTGCCATTTTCAGCTGTTAATCCCCCATGCTTACAGATCAAATTAAGAAAAATATTCAATCGGCTTATAGTTCTCTGCTAGAGAGTAAATCGTTAAAAGCGCGTTATGGTCAGCGTTTGATGATTGCGGAAGTTGCTCGTACGTTAACGTCTGCAGAAAATGATGCTGAGGGCAAACGCCAAAATGAAGCCCCTGTCTGCGTTGTTGAGGCCGGTACTGGTACTGGTAAAACAATTGCCTATGCCGTGGCAGCTATTCCTGTTGCTAAAGCGTTAGAAAAAACCTTGGTGATATCGACTGCGACCGTCGCGCTGCAAGAACAAATCGTTCACAAAGATCTCCCTGATATTTTGCAGCACAGTAATTTGTCTTTTGATTTCGCGCTTGCTAAAGGCCGTGGTCGCTATCTGTGTTTATCGAAATTGGATGGCGTATTGCAGCAAAGTGATGCTAGTAATGAGTCGATGGCGTTATATCCTGATGAAATGCAAACCAGTGTCGATACACAAACCTTAACCGTTTATCAGGACATGATAACGGCGCTGTCGGCGGGTGATTGGGATGGTGATCGCGATGCTTGGTCGCAAGAGCTAGAGGCGCCACTGTGGTCCCGTGTAACGACGGATCACGCGCAATGTACAGGTAGGCGTTGTGCCAATATCAGCCAGTGTTGTTTTTATAAGGGCCGTGAACAGCTAGATAATGTCGATGTCATCGTTACTAATCATGATTTAGTACTGGCCGATCTGGCCTTAGGTGGAGGCGCTATTTTGCCTGACCCTGAAGATACTATTTATATCTTTGATGAAGGCCATCATTTACCCGATAAAGCAATTAACCATTTTGCTAAGTTTAGTCGCGTTAAGTCATCCGAGCGTTGGTTGGATCAAGGTATTAAGGTCTTAGCGAAGGCGGCACCAGTGCTAGGCGGTAGTGCTAGTATTGGTAGGCATTTACAAAAATTACCGTCGGTCATGGAGACGCTTAAGCAACTGACCACTATGCTCTTTGTTAGCTTGGAAGGTTTTGTCACGATGGAGCCTGATCGGCGTGGTAGTGTGCCTCCCCATCGTTTTTCTCAAGGCATTGTTCCCTCAGAGTTGTTGGCTCAGGCCGTCGAATTGTCGGCTCAATATCGCACAATGCATGATCTGTTAGACAATTGTTGTAATTTGTTAGAAGAGGCAATGGAAGAGTCAGATCATGGTATTAACCGTAATGATGCAGAGGCCTGGTTTCCGCCTTTTTCGATGTTACGTAATCGTGCCGAAGGTAATTACAGTCTATGGCGTGATTATAGTGTTGCCAATAAAGTAGAAGATCCGCCGCGTGGGCGTTGGATCGCTGTTGTTGATAGCGCTAGTGGTAATTTAGATTTTGAGGTGTCGAGTAGCCCTATCATCGCTGCAAATACCCTGTCGAGTTACTTATGGTCGCGTTGCTATGCCGCGGTCGTTACCTCTGCAACGTTGACGGCATTAGGTGGCTTTGAGCGGTTTAAAATGCGTGCAGGCACGCCAGCTTCAGCGAATTTTGCTGTTGTACCCAGTCCTTTCAATTGTGCCGAAGCGGGCGAGTTGGTAGTACCAATGATGTCTTGCGACCCTTCGGATGCTGAAGCGCATACTGAGATGCTACTGGAGATGTTACCTGATTTGTTAAGTACCGATGAGGGGAGCTTAGTGCTGTTTGCTTCGCGTAAACAGATGGAGCAAATTTATGAGAATATCGATTTAGAGTGGCAGCAGCGCATTCTTATGCAGGGACGTTATCCTAAGCATGAAGTGCTGCGAATGCATAAAAAAGCGATTGATGATGGCAGCGGTAGTGTGATTTTTGGTTTAGCGAGCTTCTCGGAAGGTGTCGATTTGCCAGGGATATATTGTAATCACGTTATTATCGCGAAAATTCCTTTTGCAGTGCCTGATCAGCCTGTGGAATCAGCCTTGGCTGAGTGGATTGAAAGTCGAGGTGGTAACCCGTTTATGGATATTACGGTGCCTGACGCTGCGTTAAAGTTGGTGCAGGCTAGTGGGCGCTTACTTCGTACGGAGAGTGATCGTGGTAAGGTGACTTTGTTGGATAAGCGTGTTGTTAGCCGCCGTTACGGACAGGCAATGTTAGATTCTTTGCCGCCCTTTAAGCGTAGTATTGCTTAATCTTACCACTTAGTTTTTATGGCTTAATTGTGCGCTGCTAATTGCGTGGTCGTTACGAATTCTTGCTGTTTGAGCCCTAATGTATTGAGATTTAAAGGCCAGATAACTAGCTGGATTTCAGATGTTAAGTGTTGGCGTGTTAGTCATAAACTGAGGATGTAAAAATATTGTGCTGCAGGCTGGTTTAGATATACGAGTCGCCTCGTTATTGATTGATCTTGAGGGTCAGTTGCGCCAGTTAAATTTATGGCAGCAATGTTTACCTTCATCTGAAGAATTGGCTAGTGTTGAGCCATTTTGTGTCGATACGCTTACTTTCCCTCAGTGGCTGCAGTTTGTTTTTTTACCGCGTATTCGGGAATTAATTGAGCAGCAGCAATCATTACCTAATAACTGTGCCATCGGGCCAATGGCGCAAACGTATTTTTCCGGACTTAATGTTGCCTCTATGGATCTAGTTGCTGTTATTGAGCAATTGGATGAGGTGTTAACACGCTAGCTAAACAGTCGCATACGCTCAGCGTTAAAGTAATTTATTCCGCATCGTTATTCATATTAGACTCTACCGCCATAAACATACGTACTAGGTGAGCCAGGGAATTTGCATGGAGCTTTTCCATTACTCGCGCTCGATGAATTTCAACGGTTCGCTGACTGATGCCTAAATCAATGGCAATGACTTTATTGGCTTTGCCTTCAACCATAAGACTCATAACGTCATTTTCACGGGGTGTTAGGCTGGCCATATTATCCATGATTTGCTGACGTTGTTTGAGGCTGCTGCGGTTCTCTTCATCAAGAGTCATTGCCTGGCTAATTTTGTCGAGTAATTCCTGTTCG
>CALBVI010000236.1 GCA_937969395.1 uncultured Spongiibacteraceae bacterium
GTAGGGTTATTGAAGTTGGAAAAGATGCGAATAAAGCTTTACTTGGCCAGAGAGTTGCCTTTCATCAATCATTAAAAAAGCAGGGCAGTTTTGCTCGATTTACCGTTTTAAAACATGAGCGAGTGATGAAGGTACCTGAAAAAATGTCTTCAACTTTGGCTGGGGGATTACCGTGTCCTATGCTGACAGCCTGGCAAGCTTTCAGTAAAATACCAGTAAAAGCCGGGCGCAATGTTCTGATTGTTGGAGTTGGTGCCGTCAACAAAATCGTCATTCAGTTATTATCGAAAGCGGGTTTTAATGTTGATGTTCTTTCCACAAGCCTCTCAGTTGAGATGTCGAAAGCGCTGGGAGTTATTCATCTATTGAGAGCACCTGAAGAAATAACCCTCAACTATCATGCCATATTCGATGCCGTCGGTCAGGATAGTGCGAGTCGCTTCGTCAAGCATTTAAAAGCAAAT
Source organism: uncultured Spongiibacteraceae bacterium (assembly GCA_937969395.1). Classification (GTDB taxonomy): domain Bacteria; phylum Pseudomonadota; class Gammaproteobacteria; order Pseudomonadales; family Dasaniaceae; genus Oceanicoccus. The sequence goes on from CALBVI010000236.1 coordinate 465, forward strand.
GGACATATCGTTGCGATTCAAGATCGCATCGATAAGCCGCTTGATCCTCCTTTTACACGTACCATCTCTTATCATGAGATCGCGCTGGGGGCATTACATGATTACGGAGATAGTGAAGACTGGACTGAACTGATGAAAGCCGGTGAACAGTTGATGGAACTCATTAGCTCAAATCAACTGATAATCGATGAACCTGTCGTTTTCTCCTTCGATAAACTGCCACAAGCACTTGCACACAGTGAAAAAACAAAACTCAAGACAGTAGTGAAAGTTAATTAAGCCCGATGCTTTTTTCATCATACCTTTGATTGAAAATTCAATGCTGCCTCGTGATGAAGGTGGCATTGAATTAAGTGTTTGTTTGATGTTACTGAAAATGAGGCAGTACATCACGGGCAATTTGTTTTAGTGAATCTTCGATAGGTTGTGTATTTCGTCGAAAGTGCAAGCCGATATGGTTAACACCCGCTTGTTTCATCCGGTTCAACTCAGTTATCAGCCCCTTGACTCCCGTCTGTACGCCGAATTGATGCCGAACGATGGGCGCATCTGGATCATCGACTAAATCGAGATGAATAAAACTTGCGTAAGGCTTCTCTCCCGCAATTGATCGCCAAAGATTAACCCGATGTTCATGATCTTCAGGTGTGCCCGGATAAGCAAGCCATCCATCCATATGTTGGCCAATCCATTTAGGGGTTTGTTGCGCTAAACCTGCCACGTATATTGGGATATTTTTAAACTCAGGGAGGAGCTGTAGGCCTTCACTGAGTTTCTTGTTTTTTTTGTCTTTTAGGATATCCAGGCTTTCTCTGAAGGATTGTGACCGGCTATTGAAATCTACATTAAACGCCGGATACTCAGCGGGTCTGTCGCCACTGGCAACGCCTAAAATAAATCGGTTGTTACTCAGTTCATTAATCGTAGCTGCCGCTTTTTTTACAAGCCAAGGCGCTCTCAAAGGAAGAACAATTGCCGCCGTACCAAGCAAAATGTTATTTGTACAAGCTGCCAAATATCCTAAATAAGAAAATGACTCATAGATCTGAGCGGCGTCTCCAAAATTGGGATCATATAATGGTACGTCTCGAACCCATGCGACTTTGAAGCCTAACTGATCAGCAAGCATGATTCGTTCTTTATGTTTGCTCATATCCGGTACGCCAAACGGTTTGTGTTGGCGTAAACGTTTTGCTTGGCCTTCTCTTGTCCAATCGTTGTCCAAAGGTAGTTCAACCCCAATGGTAAAGGTATTGCTTAAATCTTTGTGCATAGTGAATCCTGATGTTAAGTATGAGTGTCTTCAACAATGGCAACATTGTTAATGCTGTACTCAGGATGTTATGAGATTTAAAAAGCAAGAAAAAGTGAAAAACCGACAAAACAGTTTTGTACAAAATAGCTGAAGTAGTTAGATAAAGTTTAAGTCTTTCACCAGTATCTCTTGTTTTATAAAATCGAGAAATGAGCTGATTCTTCTTGAGGTACTGGCATTTTTGTAATAAACCGCATGAACTGGTTGTTTAATACTGTGCGAATGATCGCTCAACACCTCGATAAGGCGGCCTTGTTTTCTGTCAGAGTAAGTCATGAAGTCTGACAAACAGGCTATTCCTGCTCCATGAAGTGCCAGAGAACGAATGGTTTCTCCATTGTCAGCTCTGAGGCTACCCACTATCCGTAGCAGCTTATTTTTTTCATCCATAATCGGCCACTCCTTAAGGGAGTTGTGTTTACTAAAACCAAGCAATTTGTGATTAAGCAATTGTTCAATTGAAGTTGGGGTGCCATTCTCTGCAAGGTATGCCGGACTAGCGATAATCCTTAACCTACTGCTACCGATAAAAGTCGCGCGTAATGTCGAACTTTGTAGTTCGCCAATGCGGAATGCAATGTCGGTTTTTGTTCCCAAAAGATCAATATTATCTTCACTTGAATTGAGAATAATTTCAACATCGGGATACTGATTTTGATATTTAGCAATATGTGGAGTGAGTACGTGGAGTAAAAATGGCGTTGCTGCGTTAATTCTCAATAAACCAGAGGGTTTGTACTTTTGACATTGCAGTTGCTCTTCAGCGCTTTCTACCGCTTCGAGTATTCGTCTGACTTTATCGAGATAAATGGCCCCTTCATTGGTCACATCAAGTTTTCGAGTCGTACGGTTAATCAAGGTGGTTTCGAGCTTTGATTCCAGCCTTGAAACAGAGCGGCTCACTGCGGAGACTGTGATTGATAACAATTTGGCCGCAGCACTTATTGAACCGCTATCGATCACTGCCATGAAGGTTTTCATTTCATCTAGAGT
>CALBVI010000237.1 GCA_937969395.1 uncultured Spongiibacteraceae bacterium
GGCGTTGTATGTCTTGCCGGGTGGATTTGCCAAAGGTTCCATCTTTCCATTGGTTTGATAAATCATTCCTGAATTACCTATAAGCTGATGATCGCTTACATACCAGCCACTGACCAAGACAGAATGGCCCAGCTTTTTAGCTGATACGTAAAGGCCGATCATGTCGCTATTGGATTCTGCAGCCTTTTCAATCTTCTTTTGTTTTATGCATTGTTTGCAATTACCGAACAACTTACCGCTTTCGGTTTGTCGATAAAACATAATTTCTGGCAAGGATTGCTTGCATGATTCGCAATGGTGCATTATCCAACTGCCTTAGGAAGTGATTCTCTGGCGAGTTCTCGATCGCGAACTTCTTCACGCAGGACAGTTACATCTCTGGGGGCGGCTATTCCCAAACGAACCTGCTTTCCATTTACAGACAAAACGGTGACGGTTATGTCATCGCCTATGAAAGTATTTTCGCCCGGTTTTCTAGTCAGTATTAGCATTATGACTTCCTTGATATGTTGCCAGCGTTGAAAGGTGCGACGTATGAGCCAACGCCAACCGCTCGCCTTTTTTGTAATCGCTCTGTTTTTGAGGCCTTAATAGCTTGGTATATCACCTTGTTAACGACGTGACTAGCTAGGTTACTAGCGATAGTGAAATCATCATGGGCAAATATTAGAGGGCTGTCGAGTGGTAGTCGCTTGCTCATAGACACGTTCCTTCAGGTAATGTTTAAGTTAAACTGAAGGTTACCACAGGTAACGCTTATGTCAAGCCCGTGCGTGACTAAATGTAAACAATCGGGCATTGTTCAATTTAATCCGCTAATGACTGGAAGTAACTGTTAAGTTGTGTTTCTTGTTTGCGCAACGAATGGAATATTGTTACAAATGAATGACCAGACAAAAGAGAAGTACCTGAAGCTATCAGATACTGATAAGGAGCTGGTCTGGAATCTTATTAATTCGCTTTCTTGCGGTCAAGTGAGTGGATCACCTGTTCAACCGTCTGCTGATCTTCAGGGGGAAGAAGCGCATACCGCCGAATCAGTTCTCGATTCTCGAACGTCTCATATTCCGAAAAGTTAGCAAACTCCTCATGAAACAGCGCTGGGTGGCATTCTAAGCGCCTTGAAAGCTTTAATGCCATGGGTACGGATATAGGCAGGCTCCCAGACAAAAGCCTGGATACAGCCGACGGGTCGATATCTAAGTATTTGGCTAGGACTTTGTTATTAAGACCCGGCTCTTCTTTCTTTCTAGCTTCAAATATCTTTCGCAGCTGATAAGCCTGTTCGTTCTTTAGTAATCCATTCTTTACATCGTCGTTCACTACTAATACCTCTATTCATTCAAACCCTAGTTTCGCGAAGATTATACCTAACTACTCCATCGGGCAATCTTGCATCCGTGAGTATAGGTAATCATACACCTGTCAAAATTTAAGGATGCGAACTAGATCACATTACTTAAATTCAATTTTACCTGCGACAACAACGTTACCTGTGGTAACCTTCCGTCTATGAATACCGTTAAAACATACCGTGTGTGTGATTACATCGCTAAAGGCCTTGGCAATAAGCGCCAAATCGCTGACCAAGTGGGTGTAGATCCTAGCTTCATAAGTAAAAAGGCTAATGATCCCGATTTTCACTTGATTATTAAGGCGGGTGTGATCACGCACTTTGCCCAGTTCAAACCGTCCAGGGGTTTAGATCCCAAGGCTGCCAAAAAAGCGAATCGATCGAAGTGATTAAGCCGGTCGGTCTGTTAGGTGAGTATTTCAAAGTGCAGGGTGATTCTGTAAAGGGATCGGGCACAAAAAAGGCCAGCGACAACTGGCCTGATTCGCGCCCCGTGAGGGGCTCATTCACTACAAAGAGAGAACATTATGCACGCAATACAGATAGACAACAACGTGAATAGAGGTAATTTGAGAGATATCTCTCATAACAAGGCCTTAGGTTTTGGCATGCCTACCAAATTTGTAAATAAGGCGGTGCACAGGATTGTCATGCCTTCGATGCTGAAGATCAATTCCGGCGTCGCAATACTCAAGGTGGGGCATCACCTAAAAAGCGCTGGCGTGTTTTACCGATACGCCAAAAACGAAAGCCTGTATATGCCTGGTAATTCGTCTGTTTACGCTATTGGTGACATATCGATAACGGTTAGAGAAGCGGAACATCGCGAAGATGTTGATCGCGAGGTTAACCGGCTATACGCGCAGACTCAACGGATAGAGCACCGTCTAGCGTTTGAGTTGAATGCTTTGTTGGATCTGCACCCTAGAAACAATCACCCTGAAGGCCTTCTTCTGGTTTTCACTAAGACGGCCATGGCTTCGATATTGGGCTGTACTAGAGAAGTATTAGGTCAAGGAGTAGTCCAGCGCTGTGTTGATAAGGGCTTACTGGCTGACTGGGTTGGCTCCCAGCTGTTGATATATCGTGACTTCAGCAAGGGGGCGTAATCATGGCTAGATCACGCAATATAAAGCCGGGTCTTTTCGCTAACGAGGTGCTAGGAGAAGCCGACTCTGACTCTGTTCTTACATTCATCGGGCTTTGGACACTGGCAGATAGAGAAGGGCGCTTAGAAGACAGGCCAAAGCGAATACGGGCTCTACTTTTTCCGTACAAGCCAGAGATAGAAATAGACAAGATCCTTGCTTGGCTCAAGCATGAGTTATTCATAACCCGTTATCAATCCAATGATAAATGTTATATCCAAATCGTTAATTGGTCAGAGCATCAATCACCACATCACAAGGAAGTTGCATCAGTTATACCTGAGCAGAAGCTTTCTATGGAGTCTGAAATGAGCGAAGAAAAAAGCGTTATAAAACAGGATGTTGAGCATGACCAATCCAAGCATGAATCAAGCATGAATCAAGCATGCGCCAACAAGGTAGCTTCTACCCCCCTGATTCCTGATTCCCTTAACCTGATTC
>CALBVI010000238.1 GCA_937969395.1 uncultured Spongiibacteraceae bacterium
TTGGAGTTAGACGAGGATATCGATCTAGAGCTTGATCTCGATAGTGATTCAGAGACTAGCACCGGTGATCTGAGCTTCGATGAAGAGTTTAGTCTTGATTTAGATGAGGCGTTAGCGGACGAGGAAACGGAAGCTGATGCTGATATTAGTGACACCGCTGATAGTGACGCTAATGTTTCAGAAGATACGAGCTTTGACCTTGATTTGGGTGAATTAGAAGCAGTTGAATCTGAGGTTACTGAATCAATAGAAGACGCTACAGAGGAAGGTTTTGATCTGGACTTAGATTCTGAAGGCGAATTCGATCTAGATTTAGATGAGCTTGCAGGCACCGACCTTGGTGATTTAGAAGCGGAGTTTGGCAGTGATGAGCCTGTCAGCACCGAGAGTGAAGAATCTAATACTGTTGATGCGGCTTCTGAGCTTGATACAGAAGATGAATTTACACTTGATGAATTTGAGGCATTAGCTGATTCTGCTGCCGAAGAAGATGAGACGCTTAGTGTTGAAGATACCAGCGTTGAGAGTGAAGGTACTGATGAAGATTTGGACAGCTTCGACTTTTCAGATCTGGATACCGCTGAAGATGACGTCGCTGTGCAGCCAGCCGCTTCTGAATTTGATTTAACGGAAGCAGAGAGCTCTGATGGCGATTTATCGGCGCAAGATTTTGATCTTGAGTTGGATGACAGTTCAGAGACTGAAGCACCTGTCTTCAATCTTGATGAGCTAGATACCGGTAGTGACGATATTGGCAGCATTGATTTTGATTCGAGTGCAGTGACTCCTGATGTCAGCCCTGTTGCTCAAGATGAAAGCTTGGATGAGTCTGTTACCGAAAATACCGATGATGATTTTGACTTCCTGGCGGATACTGATGAAGTTGCTACTAAGCTTGATTTAGCCAGAGCCTATATTGATATGGGTGATGCTGAAGGCGCTAAGGATATTCTTGATGAGGTAGTAGAAGAGGGTACTGAAGAGCAAAAGCAAGAAGCGGCTAATTTACTTGAGCGTGTCTAATACATTGTCTTGTGCTTTTTAATAGTATTGAGCGTTGTAGTAGAGTTAAATTTTAGTTAAGTTCATTGTTCGCAAAAATTAAAGCCACCTTAAAGGGTGGCTTTTTTGTTTTAAAATAAGTGTTTTAAAGTAAGTGTTTTAGCATGCTGGTTTTAAATCTTGAGGCATTACTAAACGAGTAAGTAGAAGCGAGAGTGCAGTATGAGTTCCAAGGTTTTTTCCACGGCTATTAAGCAAGGGCAGAAAGTTGCCTTAGCGCTAAGCTACGATGGCAGTCATTTTCATGGTTGGCAGAGTCAGCGAAAGCCTCAGGTAGCAACGGTACAGGAAGCTTTAGAGGCTGCCTTGAGCAAAGTAGCGAATACATCAATTTTGGTACAGTGTGCAGGCAGGACTGATACGGGGGTGCATGCTAGTCATCAAGTGGTGAGCTTTGATAGTCCAGTTGATCGATTAGAAAAGGGCTGGGTTATGGGTGTTAATAGTCATTTACCTGATAGTGTTGCTGTTGAGTGGGCCAAGCCGGTAGCTAGTGACTTTAACGCGCGTTTTTCGGCGACTGCTCGCCGCTATCGCTATGTGATTTTAAACACGCCTGCTCGTCCAGCGTTGATGAGTAGCGGTGTTACTTGGTTTAGTCGCAGTCTTGATGAAAGTGCTATGCACGAAGCGGCGCAATCGCTAATTGGTGAATTAGATTTCACCTCCTATCGAGCTGCCGCCTGCCAGTCGAAAACACCGATGAGAAATGTGCATTTTATTAATGTTAGTCGTCGTCATGACCTGGTGGTTGTCGATATACAGGCGAATGCTTTTTTACATCATATGGTACGTAATGTTGTTGGGGTGTTGTTAGCTATTGGTAATGGAGCTAAGCCCGTTGAGTGGTCTGCACAAGTGCTTGCAGCTAAGGATAGGTCAGTTTCTGCGCCAACGGCTTCTCCCTGCGGACTTTATTTGGTGGATGTTATTTATCCTGACGCTTTTGGCTTACCTGAAAAAGAGCCCGGGCCATATTTTTTGGCGGGCTAGCTTTGGTGGCCATTGTTAAGGTCGGATTCTTGCTTCAGTCCGCTAAATAGTTGCTGTCTTGATCGCTTGCTTGCAGACATCGAGGGGTGGTTTTTGCTATCATGCGCGGCTTCATAATCATTGTTGCTGGTATTTAAGAGCTTGATCTATCAGATGCATGTCTGCGTATATTATTAGCTCCATGTTTTTTGATTGTTAGTGACAGTGTTATAGGGTTGATAGAGGGCATACAGTGATCCGTACAAGGGTTAAAATATGTGGTGTTACATCTGCTGAGGACGCATTAGTTGCTGTCGGTAATGGTGTAGATGCCATTGGTTTAGTCTTTTGGCAACCAAGCCCGCGAGCCGTATCTATTGAGCAGGCTCGTGATATCTGTTCACAGCTGCCAGCCTTTGTATCTGTAGTGGCACTAGTTGTCGATGCAGATGATGCATTTATTGCTGATATATTAAAGGCGGTCCCCATTGATGTATTGCAATTTCATGGCAATGAAGAGCCGGAGCAGTGCGCGCAGTATGGCCACCCTTTTATCAAAGCGATACGAATGCGGCCTGAATTGGATGTGGCGTCGGCAATAACAGCATTTGCCTCAGCCAATAGCATCTTGCTTGATGCCTACCAAAAAGGTGTGCCAGGTGGAACAGGAGAGCGTTTTGACTGGCAGAGAATTCCTGAGAATTATCGGGATAAAATTATTTTGGCTGGCGGTTTAAATGCCGCTAATGTTAAAGATGCTATCACCGCGGTTCGTCCTTATGCCGTCGATGTTAGTGGTGGTGTCGAAGCGTCCCATGGTGTGAAAGATCGTCTAAAAGTAAACGCTTTTTTTGAAAGTGTACGACAAGCAGATCAATACTGATTGATATACCTTGTGAATTAACCAAGGCTTTTCAGTGGGTTTATTTAAAATATTTCGAAGTAGAGTAGTGAGTTAATAGTGAGTAACGATAAAACAGCAATTGATTATTCTTCCGTTCCTGATCAATACGGTCACTATGGTCCCTATGGTGGTCGCTATGTGTCTGAAACCCTAATTTCTGCACTTGATGAATTAGATGAAACTTATCAAAGGTTAGCTGCTGATCCGGCTTTTCAAGCGGAATTTGATAGTGACCTCGCGCATTATGTCGGCCGTCCATCGCCACTGTATTTTGCGGAACGCTGGACTAACGAGTTGGGCGGCGCGAAGATTTATTTAAAGCGTGAAGATTTAAATCATACTGGTGCCCATAAAGTTAACAACTGTATTGGTCAGGCTCTATTAGCGAAAGCAATGGGTAAAAAACGTGTTATTGCTGAGACCGGTGCT
>CALBVI010000239.1 GCA_937969395.1 uncultured Spongiibacteraceae bacterium
TTTGGTAAAATAACCGCGTTGTCACTAGCATATTGCTTCCATAAACTCAGCATTTCATCAAACTTTTCAGGGTTCTTTTTAGCTAAGTTATTAGTTTCTGAAGGATCATTATTTAAATTAAATAACCCCCATTGGTCAGCATTCTCAGGTTTAACTAGCCAGCCTGGTTTTGATGAAAGCCAAAGCAATTTCCAGTCACCTTTGCGTATCGCTTTTTGACCGAATAATTCCCAGCCCATGATTTTTTCTGAATCAGATATTGGTTCTTCAGAGAGGTGTGCAAGTAGTGATTCACCTTCAATCGGTGCAATGCTTTGTTCTTTGTAGTGATTGCCAGGATGCTTTATTCCTGTGAACTCAAGAATCGTCGGTGTAATGTCTTTAACAGTGGTAAAGCTATTTTGTCTTAATCCGTTTTTATCTTGAGTAGGCGAAGAAATAATTAAGGGTGATTTAATACCGCCTTGAGAAAGAAACTCTTTATACATGCGATGCGGGCCTACACTTGTTTGCGCCCATGCAGCACCGGGATAAACATATGATCCTGCCTTGCCCATATTCTCAAAACTTAAATCCCATGTTTCTGGCAGCCAAGTGTCGTTGCCTTTTAATTTTGAGCGGTCAGAGCCATCGGCGCCATTGTCGGACATAAAAACAATCAGTGTATTGTCGAGCTGGTTACTGTCACGCAGATAAGTAATAACACGGCCTAAATGAAAATCCATTCTTTCAACAAGGGCTGCGTAAATTTCCATGGCTTTAGCTTGAGTGGCTTTTTGTTCGCTATTTAACTGCGTCCAAGGTTGAACATGCGTTGGCCATGGTGCTTCAGTTGTCCCCTCAGGTAATATGCCTAGATCGATTGCGCTGCTTAAGCGTTCGTTCAATAGTGCTTCGTAACCTTCGTCATAGCGTCCCTTATAAAGATCAATATGTTCATCTTTAACTTGTAAAGGCCAGTGAGGTGCTGTGAATGCTAAATAGGCAAAGAAGGGTTTTTCCTCTTCATTTTTTTTAATATTTTCAATAATAAAATCGGTATAAAATTCAGTGGCATAAAAATCTTCGGGTAATTCAGTAACCGCTTTTTCGTTATGTCTATAAAGTGCATCGGGTACAAAAGAAATAAGCCCGCGCATGTCATTAAAATAACTACCACCTCCTTGCAGTAACGCGAAAGATTCGTCAAAGCCTTTGTTGACGGGTAGCATTTCAGGCATCATCCCCAAATGCCATTTGCCAGCCATATAGGTACCGTAACCTTCATCTTGTAAGAGGGTGGCAATGGATACGGCGCGGTCACTTAGATGGCCTTCGTAGCCTCGTTGGTCTTGCTGGTTAGGGGCGATATGTTCAATCATATTGCCAAGACCTGCGGTGTGGCTGTCAACACCCGTAAGCAGCATTGATCGTGTCGGGGAGCAAGTGGCGGAGGTGTGGAAATCGGTAAACGTCACACCTTGATTGGCGAGTTGATTAATATTGGGTGTTTTTATTTCACTGCCATAAGCGCCAATATCAAACATACCCAAATCATCGGCAACAATGAGTAGTACGTTGGGGCGTTTGGTTTGCGGTGGTGTTGAATCCATCGCATAACTGCTGGCGCTAACGAGTAGATTAATGGCTACGGCATAACTCCATTTATGCAAAAGGTTTTTTAAAGGCGAGTGAGTATTAGGGGTATTTATCATAGTAGCGACTCAATAGAAGAACCATTAATGGCTGTATACCTTCTCTGTAAATTAAAAAAACACCCAGCCGATTAATCTTGATTTTCTACAAGGCTGACCTGTTGGGTGGAAGGACCTGAATTATTCGCCGAAGTTGTATTTAAGCTGTAAGCAAACTTTTCGTGGGCGAGAAATGTAGATTTCTGTTATTCCGCAGTCAATTTTATATCCGCTATTTCACTATTGCTGGAATTAGACCGATTTTAACGTCGTCACTATTTCATGCAGTTGAATGTAGCGAAGAAACTTACATAAATATATTTAGTAATATTGTTGGTTTATGTTAGATTTCTTTTACCTATAGTTTTTTAGAATAAAACGACGACTGCTAGTTAATAATGGCTTTTCTATGCATATCAAACAACTTAGACACTTTATCGCTGCTGTTCAGGCTGGAAATCTTGCTAAAGCCGCAGAAGTTATACATTTAACGCCATCAGCATTGAGCACAAGCCTTACAAAATTAGAGGAAGAGCTCGATGTAAAGCTGCTGATTAGAGGGCGGAGTGGTGTGCAAACGACTTACGCGGGTGAGGTTTTTTTAAAGGGAGCCTTTTCAATTGTGAAGCAGCTTGATGATTTACAAGCTGCAGTATTGGGCGCTAATGACAGCCCTGCAGGAAATGTAAGGCTAGGCTTACCCTTCGGCACGAATAATGCGGTGGCTGCTTTCTTATTTAAAGCGTTGTTACACGATTACCCTGGTATTAATTTGTTGATTGAAGAGGGTAATACTACAAATCTTGAACGATCTTTTGAAAACGGCCTGTTTGATTTGATGATCAGTTATGATGTCGTTGATAAAATGGACCGAAAAAGTGAATTGCTCTATGTCGAACAAATGTATTTTTTGGGGCCTTATGACTCGGCGCTTGACGGTGTTGACGAAATTGAAGCACAGGAATTAGAAAAATACCCTGTTGTTTTAAGTGCTGGTACACACTCGCTAAGAACCACTATCGAAAGATTTGCTTTAAATAACGGCATTAATTTTAATTACCTGATTGACTTTCAGTCAGCTCATGCAAGTTTAAAAATTGTACAAGAGGGGCTTGCGTATACTATTGCTCCTTGGTGCCTTATTTCTGATCATGCCAAAACAAAACTTATTTCTTCTCGTGAAATAGTGAATCCACTGATGGAGCGAGAAGCTTATTTAGTTTCCTCAAGAGAAAAATCCCCTTCGTCCGCAGTTCTCGCGATTATTGATGTATTAAAGTCAGCAATTCAACATGCCATTGCCACTGATAAGCTGCGAGCAAAATCGATGTTACAAATCGATAAAGACTAAAAAGTGTTACAGATTATTAGTTTTTAATTATTTAAGATTGAGACCGAGTTCTTTTTGTTTCTTTTTGGTCAAACCCAAAGAAACAATATGATGTGAGTCGATTAAATATTGTTTGAGTGCGTTGTCTTTCATTTTTGATGAGTCGTATTGTTGGATCCACTTCATGCCGCGTGAAGCGAGGTAAGGTGCGGGTCTGCATCCGGGTTCGTCTTTAAGTATTTCAAAATTAAGCTCTGATGTTTTAAAAGAGAAGGCAGGGCGATCAATATGCTCCCAGCCGCCAATGGCAAAAACTTTGTCGCCAACCTTCCAGACATGGGATCCACCCCATTGAACCACATAGGTGGTAGCAGTAAGCGTACGGCAAAATTTATTGTATTCATCATAAGTCATATTACTTCCCTATAATTTATTAGCCTGCCGGGATGGCTAGATACCAATAAAACGAGACTTCATTTCTTCGGATGGCACTATGCATGAGTCTTGCCTGCCGAAAAGTTTGTAACGGTTGCGGGCGAATAACTTGTAAAAGAAATCTCTGATTGTGTTTGGGACTATTTTAAATACAGTAAATAAGTACCAATAACCCGTTAGGTCTTTTGCTATCTCTAGCGCTGCGCTAGAGAAAACAAGGCATTGATCATTTTTAATGAGCAGGAATGTGTCTATCCCAGGATTGTCAATTTGATGTTTCGCTATTAACTCATGCGCTAAGTTACTCTGCATAGGAGTGAATACAAAAATAGCGTCAGGGTCTCTCTTAATAATAAAGTTAACGGCGCTGTTACAGACGTTACAAACACCATCAAAAATGACTATATGACGATTATCCATTGATTAGTAAAAACATAATGTTTTATATAAGCCTATTGCTGTTATTGAACTTATCTTTAAAGTCAGAACTGAAAATATTTTACTCGTTAAGCAATAGTAGGGTATCAATGATTGAGTTTATAGCGTCAATTTAAGTAAATCTTTACTTTAGTGCCAGTATTCTAATTTTATTGACTAAGATTGCCAAACTTATAGCAATAGTAATGCCTACTAAATCCGCAGCTAAATCGATTAGGTCAAATGTTCGAGAGGGTATGAACGCTTGACTAAACTCCTCCCCTATGACAAATGTTGTTACTAGTAGGGCGCCATTATATATTTTTAATTTCCACAATTTTATGACATGAAACTTAAGGGCGGCTATCGTCATGAAAGTCAGTATGCCAAAAATACAGATGTGGCCAATTTTATCTCCGTTCGGTATTGATTTTACAGTGTCGAATAGAATATTGCTTCCGCCAGAGTTTGCGAGATATATTATCCATAATATAAGAATAAAAAAAGTGACAGCTACTGAAATCGTTATTTTATGCATAGGTTATCTTCTGATTTGACGGTTCATCTAAGGTTAATGTTGACGGCGACTGTGTAAAAATTCAATGTTCCGTGGCGGTTTTTTCCAGATTCGTGGGTCATGTACTGAAAACGCCGAAACCAATTCAATTTGTCCTATTAATGCTCGATTCAGTTGCTCAAGCTGGTTAACAGGGATGCGGTATTCATAGTGTTCTTGGTAGCTAATCGTTTGCAGCTCAAATTGGTCGATAAAGGATTTTTGTAATTGAAAAGCCACAACGTAACCAGCAGTGTGGTAGGCAGCTTCCATTTGTCGGGCTAGCATTTCTGCGTAGGACTTATTCAATTTCGGAGAAAAGTTTTTTTGATCAGGTAGTGATGTAGGGAATGATCTCCAGTCAGTATTAATAACCGTGGCCAATTGAACCGGTGACAAAGATTTATAAAGCGTAACAGTACTTTTTATGCCCTTTTTAAAATTTATGTTCATAGCGTAACTCGTTAAAGTTGATGGTTGCTAGAGTTGATAATATTTTTTATGTTCATTTATAGGTCGAGTTTGTATTAATGACATCTGCTTTAACCACATAGCGCAAAGACCCTCCGGCACTGATGGCGTTAAAGGGATAGCAAGTGATTAAAATAAGTTGTTCACTGCCATCATCTATAGACAGTTGCTGTAGGCTGCTATCTTCAATTGATAAATCAGTAACACGATACTGTTGCACTACTCCCGCTGAGTTTGTCACTTTTAGTGTGTCGTCAATGATAAGTTGTTCGACGAAGCTAAAGTGGGTGTCTCTATGGCCGGCAATAATCGCTGAGTTGTTAGCCGTGGTTAAACGTCCTGGTCCAAAGGCGAGGGCGCTACCTTGCAATCCTTCCAGTACATATAAATCAATATTGTAATCCTCAACTTGTAATCGGTTAACGGGCCATGTGTCTGCCCAAGGCCAAGGCTTAACAATGTCACCTGTGTCGATTGTTTGTTGCCAGGCATTGGCGATTAAATATTGCGCGAGTACCGCCTTGGTATGTATCAGCAAGCTATCAGAGATGAAATAACAGCCAAAGGCGAACAAAATCATTGTTAATGTTTTTTTAAAATGATGGGCGATTAAGGCGCTAATGGAAATTTTTTTACTGCTAGAGTAAGTAGCTCTCTGGTTATTGAGAGCGATGCTAGTTGACCAAATCATACTGCACCTCTTTCTGTAGGCAGTATTTCAGTATCACTGCCATCACCAATAAGAGAAAACCCCATAGTAAACTTTCGGTCGCGCCGGTTGCTGTATTTGGGTACGCGTAGTGTTGTGAGTTCTGACCTTTAGCTTGAGCATTGGGTATTGATTTTAGTGATGCTTGTTCGGCGGCGGGTCGGCTTATAGTTTTCTCTACCGCAACAAAGCTGGTATAGGGTGAAATTAATTGATGAGTTAATGCAACGGATAAAACATCATCACGCACTTCGTCCACATCTTTACCTGCAGTTTTTGCATCAAGTAAATCGGATATTTTTTCACGCGCCCATAGCGTAGCTATACCCTCATGTTGTTGAGGTCCAGTTGCTTTAATCGTCTTGCGCCATTCTTTACTAGCGGTTTGACCGCTGACGACAATATCACCCTGCAAGTCTTTTAATTTTGCCGCCAATAATAAAGGCTCGCCGCTGTAAAGATCAGGAATACGATTGGGGTAAGTTTCAACAGCTTGACCATTTGGCCAGCGTACTTTTATGTTGGTAGCAATAGGGCTGTTAAGCTTAGTAAATAACGTCGTCATTTTTTGTTGCACTTCACCGACGTTACCAATATGAGTAAAGCTGCCGCGACCAAATTGAGCAGCTTTGCGCATAAAGTGTGAGTTGGGTGCAGAGCCAATACCAACCATAAATAATCGGCTAGCAGCTAATTGCTGATGAATACTTTTAAATAAGGCGGCTTCATTGCCAACAGCGCCATCGGTAATAAAAACAACTTGTCGGACATATTTATTATCAGTTTCGTATTCAGTATCGCCACCATTGGTCGTCAGTGCTGCGTTTAATGCCGATAGCATTTCGGTACCACCACCGGATTGGAGGCGGCTAACATAATGTTGAGCTCGGCTGATATTTTCACCGTTGGCTGTAACTGCTTGAGGAAATAAAAGATGCGTAGTGGAGTTGAAAGCAATAATGTTAAATCTATCTTCAGGTGTTAGTTGCTCAAGTGCAAACAGTAAACTTTTTCGTGCCTGCCTGATAGAAACGCCATCCATCGAGCCAGAAGTATCGATAATATAAATGACTTCTTTAGCTAGCTGATTGACGTTAGTTTGTGGTGGCAGCATCATCAATAAGGCATAGTCTTCGCCATCAACCTGTTCACTGAAGATAGCAGCTTTAGGTTCATTGCCGATCATTGGCTGCCAATTTAAAACAAAGTCCTGGGTCATCGAAACTCGTCCCGCTTTTAAACGTAAGCTGTAATTATTTTTACTCCGTGACATAACGGTATTGTGATAAGCGCTATCAACCGACTGTAGTGGCATATTCATATCGAGTTCGACGGTTAAACTGATTGGGTTAAGTAATTTACCAGCGGGTGAATAATTGCTTTGGCGCTTATTAGAGTCATTAGGTAAGCGATTATGCGTAAAGCCTCCTGAGTACATCCAGGGCGTTATTTCATGAGCGTCAGCTACTTGGTCGGTGGGTAGAGCCCAGCCTGTGGAGTTGCTAATTAAGCTGTGTTCTTCATTATCTTCTAATGTCATTCCGGGAATATAGCGAGGGGTAATCGTCATCGGGAAGCGCAAGCTAAACTGACCGTGGTCATAGGCTACAGATTCGATATAGTTCAAATGAACAGTGATAGATTCATTGGGGCCAATATTGGCGATTTTGGTAGTGAATAAATTAGGTCGCTGTTGTTTAACTAGGCTGGCCTTTTTACCGGCGGCTTTTGCTTGCTGATAGATTTTTTTAGCTTCGGATTTTTCTTTGATGGTTCCTTCAATAATGCGCTCACCAATAACCATTCGCATGCGGTTAACAGCCGCTTTGTCAGGTAGAGGAAAAGCATAAACGCCTTCTACCCAATGTTGGCTTTGATTGTGAAAGGTTTGCTGTACAGATACATGAGCAACCATGCCGCTGATTTTTATATCGACCTTGCTGTTTTGTATTAATGCGGTAGTAAAATTATTATTATCTGTTTTTAGCAATAATTGGCCAGCGGCAACATCATCTAAACTTGTGTAATCTGCTGATGAGCTGCTGTCATTGTTTGTCGGTAGTTCTTGCTCATACACCGCCGCATTAAGACGCTGGTAACTCCAGCCGATTAATATCAGTGCCAATATGAATGCCAGCAAATAACGAATACGCACTCTACGAGGCTTGCGATGCTCAAAGTCATCTTCAATAAAAATAGGATGGTTGCGTGGTCGTAGTCGAGGCATGATGTTATTCCTTACCAGCTAGTGAATGTTGATAGCTAGTAGTAAACGCAACAAGAGGGATAACTTATGGGGCTAAAAAGGGCTATCTGGTGAGCAATTGTGGCGAATTGTGGCAAAGGCTTTATCGGTACTCACTCTGCGCTACAATAGCTGGCATGAGTAATGAGATGATAAATTGTCGTCTTCTGATTGTATTAAAACTGGGCTAAATAAATATGGCTAAACGAATCGCTATTGTTGAAGATGAAATAACGATTGCTGAGAACTACCGTGATGCATTTATGCAGCAGGGTTATGAGGTAAGCCTTTACGCGGATCGTATGACCGCCATGCAAGCCTTTGATCAAGCGTTGCCTGATTTAGCGGTGATAGATGTTGGTTTAGGTGACGATGTTGAGGGCGGCTTTGAGCTTTGCCGTGAATTACGCAGCCGATCTAAAACCTTACCGATTGTTTTTTTAACCGCCCGTGAAAGCGAATTTGATAAAGTATCAGGGCTGCGCTTAGGTGCCGATGATTACTTAACCAAAGATATTGGTCTGCCACATATGCTGGCGCGGATTGTTGCCCTGTTTCGTCGTATCGAGGCGTTATCACAGCCCGAGGCTATCGAGGAAGTGATCGAGCATGGCAAATTGTCATTAAATAAATCCCGTATGACCGTGAGTTGGGATAATCAGCCATTAGATATTACCGTGACCGAATTTTGGATTATTCGCGATTTAGCGCGTTACCCAGGCCAAGTAAAAACCCGGCAGCAGTTAATGGATTCCGCTAATGTAGTGTTAGATGACAATACCATTACCTCTCATATCAAACGTATTCGCAAAAAGTTTCAAGTGATTGATCACGACTTCGACGCGATTAAAACAGCTTATGGGATGGGCTATCGATGGCAGGTTTAAGGTCACTTTGAATTCATGACTCTCAACAAACAATTATTATGCGTTAGCTTATTACTGCTGAGTTTACCTTGGGCGGGCTGTGAGTATTTAAAAGAGATGGATGCGTCGTTGCGTTCGGGTCAAGAGTCAACGTTACAGGCAACCACTGAAGTTATTGCAACAGCGCTGGCGCAAAATCCTCAAGCTCTACATCCCCATAAACAATTTGATGAAAACATTGATAATGAAATTGTTGATGGCATTGATGAAACGGCTGCTGACCCGCAGGGACTTTATTGTCATCCATTAACAACCTTAGTTCGTGCAGATGGTTATGATGAGGAGTGGACTGATATACCTTGGTCTTATTATCAATCGGGTCATTTACAAGAGGAACAACAGCTGCGTTACCGTTGCGGGGTTTTTCGCGATGAGTTAGCACTATTTTTTTCTGTTGATGATCAATCCATTGTTTATAACAATCCAAGTGTCTCGCTGGTTAGTAATGGTGACCGAATCACGATTAGCACCGGCGCTGGTCGCGAATATATTTTTACCGCCGTCGCACCAGGAAAAATCACCCCGCGCTATTTTTTAAATCCACATACCACTTATCGTGAATCGCGAATCGATGCATCATGGATTGATCAAGCCGATGGCTATCAATTAGAAATAACAATGCCACTGTCATTGGCGCAAGGAAAATTAAGTTTTTCGCGTATTGATGAGGCTATAGTGAATAAAAATGCAATTGATGAAAAGCTAGATGTCAGTCACGATACTGAAGCTATTAATACGCAAGTAATCAATAACAAAAATAACCCAGTCATCCCCTGGTTCATTTATCAATCCCCCAATGTTGAAAAAACGATTCAGCCATACTCCCGAAAAGGGTTGCGTCTCCGATTGACCAATCCGCAAGGCTTGTTGACCGCGAGTGCCGGTAATCTTGAAGTAGAGCGCGAAGTAAATGATGAGGCGGCGGGGCAGTGGCTGCTACGTAAATTATATCGAGCGATCTTAGCGGATAACGAATACAGCAAGGTTGATTATCTTAATGGCGTTGACTACAGCAGTAGAGATGAAGTTGTCAGTGCACTAGAGGGAGCAACAACCAGCCAATGGTATCGTGATGCTGAACGAGCTACGCATCATATCTTGACCGCAGCAGTACCGATTAAAGTTGATGATCGTATCGTTGCAGTTGTTATCGCTGAGCAAAGCAGTGAGCAAACAGCAGCATTAACCGACCAGGCATTTAGCCGGTTATTTTTATTAAGTTTAACCGTGATTGCGATTACCGCGTTTGGTTTGCTGACCTACGCCAGTTGGCTTTCATGGCGTATTCGACGTTTAAGTAAAGCGACACAAGAGGCCTTAGATGATAGTGGTAATATCTCTGTTAATTATCCGAACAGTCGAGCCCGTGATGAAATCGGTTCATTGACGCGCAACTACGCTGAACTGATGAAACGCATTCAAGAATATACGCAATACTTACAAACGCTTTCTCGCAAATTATCTCACGAGTTACGAACACCCTTAGCAATTATTCATTCATCCTTAGATAACTTGGCGACTCATTCGCAAGATGAGCAGAGCCAAATTTATCAGCAGCGCGCAAAAGATGGTGCTCTGCGTTTGGGTAATATCTTAACCGCCATGAGTGAAGCGCGACGGGTAGAAGAGAGTATTGAAAGTGCTGAGTTAGAAACCATTAATGTTGCAGAGTTGTTGTGGCAAGTTTCACAAGCCTATAAAGATTTATATCAACAGTACCAGATTAATATTGTCGGTATAGATACTGATGAGAGTAGGCGCGCTGATAATAGAAACACGTTAATGGCCGTTCCTGATTTGCTAGTGCAAATGTTAGATAAACTCATGGACAACGCCGCAGGGTTTTGTCCGGTCGGTGGCGCTATCGAAATTAGTTTTGAGAATGCCGCAGATAACATAGCGATTAGTGTCAGTAATGAAGGGCCATTATTGCCAGAATCAATGCAAAGCCAATTATTTGATAATATGGTTTCGTTACGCGATAGCCAGAGTAAAAACGAAGAAGATGAAACTCATCTTGGCTTGGGGTTGCATATTGTGAGTTTGATTGTGGAATATCATCGGGGCAGTGTTAAGGCTGTTAATAAAAGTGATGGTTCTGGTGTCAGCTTTTTGATGATTTTTCCCCGGGCTTAAATATGCGTTTCAATTGCCATTTGTGAATGGCAGTGTTTCAGTGGGTTAGATGTTTTCAACTGACGATTTTTAGATGCGAGTAAAATTTATGTTTCCACGTTAGATTTTCATCTTATTCGTGTCAATTTATAAAAGTGAATAAAATTAACAGGGAGTAAAAATGTTTAAAGTTTTATGTTGTTTCATCGTTCTAGTGTACGCAAGCGCTGGCGTTGTCTATGGACAAGAGTCGATTAAAAGTGAGGTGTATGAGAGTCCGGAAAGGTTAGAGCCGGTGATGCCTGAATATCCTGTAAATGAACGAAGAAGAGGAGGAGAAGGTTGGGTTGTTCTT
>CALBVI010000240.1 GCA_937969395.1 uncultured Spongiibacteraceae bacterium
CCAGTGTCGAATGTATTGACTGAAATTGATGTCGGTTCAGCAACGCCAATTGCGTAAGACACTTGAATTTCGCAACGTTCTGCCAAGCCAGCAGCAACGACATTTTTTGCAACATAACGACCGGCATAAGCGGCAGAGCGATCAACCTTTGACGGGTCTTTACCCGAGAAAGCGCCGCCGCCATGTCTAGCCATACCGCCATAAGTATCAACAATGATTTTACGACCGGTTAAACCGCAATCACCAACAGGTCCGCCAATTACAAAATTGCCGGTCGGGTTAATGTGATATTGGGTATCTTCGTGTAACCACTCGGCAGGTAATACCGGCAAAACAATATGTTCTTTAACGAGTGCGCGTAAATCTTCAAGCGAAATTTCTGGATCGTGCTGGGTTGAAAGTACGATGGCATCAATCGCAACTGGCTTGCCATTTTCATAACGTAAGCTGACTTGTGATTTTGCATCAGGACGCAACCACGGTAGTGTGCCGTCTTTGCGCAATTGTGCTTGACGCTCAACTAAGCGGTGCGCATAAAAAACCGCAGCAGGCATTAGGTGTTCAGTTTCGTTGGTGGCATAACCAAACATTAATCCTTGGTCACCAGCACCTTGATCTTCAGGCTTGGTACGATCAACCCCCATGTTGATATCAACAGATTGTTTACCGATAGCATTTAATACCGCACAACTGGCACCATCAAAACCAACTTCTGAACTGTTATAGCCAATGCCGGTAATAACGTCGCGAATAATATCTTCTAGATCGACATAGCAAGATGTTGTTAGTTCGCCAGCAACAACGGTCATGCCGGTTTTTACTAATGTTTCAACTGCAACGCGGGCGACAGGGTCGCGACAAATAATGGCATCAAGAATGGCATCAGAAATTTGATCGGCCATTTTATCGGGATGACCTTCAGAGACGGACTCTGAAGTAAAGACGGAATATTCAGACATGCGTTTTTCCTTTAAATTTTTTAACTGCTAATAATTAATTTTTTCGTTAAATTCTGTACTTAAATTCTGTAGTTAAGCTTGATAGTTAGATGTTACAACTTTATAAATTGACGTATTTGCACGCGAAAACCATTGCGCTGCGCTAAGTAAATATTTTCACCGGTTTTAAAGCCGGCGTTTGCGGCCCATTGGGTTAAATCTTCAGGTTCAAAACCTAGCCAAACATCGCCGCAAGATTCACGGGCCCAGCTTTGATCGTGGCTGCATAAATCAGTAATAAATAATTGGCCGTTTTTTTTCAGCACCTTGGCTAAATCAAAAAAGATATCCGCAGGGGAGGGAATATGATGTAACACCATATTGATAACGGCGCAGTCACATTCCAAATTGCTGAGTTGCGGGTCTTTGGTATCACCGTGAATAAAGCTAATGTTGGTGAGGCCGCGATCGATTGCCAATGCTTCAGCTTTGTTTAGCATTTGCTGGGAATTGTCGAGCGCGTAAACTTGATTAAAACGCGGTGATAACTCGGCTAAAAAAGCACCTTCACCGGGGCCTACTTCAATGACCTTTGTGGTCGCTGATTGCTTACTGTTAAAACTGCTATTAAAGCTACGGCTTAATAGCTCGACGGTATTGGGGCCATAAAGTTCGTAAGCGGCTATTTGTTCTTGCTGCTGGCTAAACTTGTCGGCGTTTTCGGTGAAGAAGACTTGTGAGCTGGCTGCTCGCTCAGCTTGAATGGCTGCTACTTTGGTTTGAATGCTGCTAGCCAGTGGTTGTTGGTCGATACTGGTTTGTAGCGCTTGTTGTAGTTCATACAGGGCGTCATCAATAGCGCGATAGGAGCGGCGATAAAAAATGGAGTTGCCTTCGCGACGAGTGGTTACTAGCCCAGCGTTAGCGAGAATTTTTAAGTGATGGCTCATGCCCGACTGTTTAGCGTCGAAGATAGAACACAATTCCAATACGCCAAAAGAGTCGCGGCTTAGCACTTGCAGTATATCGAGCCGCAATTGATCGGCGCTCGCTTTACATAACGCCAGTAAAGCGCCCGGCTCGCTGGGCTGCTTATGGTCGCTAATTGCGGTGATATTTTGGTGTGTTTGGGCAGTCATGCGGTGGAGTTTAGCAGTACTTGAAACCTATATCAAAAAATTTCGATATAGGTTTGTCTTTAATATTCACGTTCAGCTTTGACCGCATGCAGATAAAAGTTGCATCTATTTGGCGGCTTTTGCCATAAATGGAACTTAGTTGTCGATAAATAGCGTGTTTCGGTAGTTTTTTTGATCACAGCAATTGCTCAAGTGCCGCAGGTAAGGGAAAATAGCCGACTTTTTATTTCTCTGTTTTTTAATGTCTCTCTTTTTCAGGAGTTTTTAGATGCCATCTCGTAGCGAATTAGCTAACGCCATCCGTGCCCTTAGTATGGACGCCGTTCAGCAGGCCAAATCAGGTCACCCCGGTGCACCCATGGGTATGGCAGATATCGCCGAAGTATTGTGGAATGACTTTTTAAACCACAACCCTGCCAACCCTAATTGGGCAGATCGCGATCGCTTTGTGCTTTCTAATGGTCACGGCTCTATGCTGATTTACTCACTCTTACATTTGTCGGGTTATGACTTGCCGATGGAGGAGTTGAAAAACTTCCGTCAGATGCATTCTAAAACCCCGGGCCACCCTGAATATGGCTATGCACCAGGTGTTGAAACGACCACTGGGCCATTGGGACAAGGTATTACCAATGCGATCGGTATGGCGACGGCAGAGAAAGTATTGGCGGCGCAATTTAATCGCGACGGTCACGAAGTTGTTAATCACCACACTTATACTTTCTTGGGCGATGGCTGCTTGATGGAAGGGATCTCGCATGAGGCTTGTTCACTAGCGGGGACGCTTGGTCTTGGTAAGTTGATTTGTTTTTATGATGACAATGGCATTTCTATCGACGGTGAAGTTGAAGGTTGGTTCACCGATGATACGCCGAAGCGTTTTGAAGCTTACGGTTGGCAGGTTATACCTAAGGTTGATGGTCACGATTCCGCAGCGATTAAAGCAGCGATTGAATTAGCCCAGAGTGATAGCAGTCGTCCGACGATGATTTGCTGTCAGACCATTATTGGTAAAGGTTCACCTAACAAGCAAGGTAAAGAAGATTGTCATGGTGCACCATTAGGTGACGATGAGATTGCCTTAGTGCGCGAAACCATTGGTTGGTCACATCCTCCGTTCTTTATTCCTAGTGATGTTTACGGTGGCTGGAGTGCTAAAGATTCAGGCGCAGCTAAAGAGAGCGCTTGGAATGAGCGTTTTGATGCTTACGCTGAAGCGCATCCTGATTTGGCAATGGAGCTAGCTCGTCGTCTATCAGGCGATTTGCCAGAAGATTTTGCCGAGCAAGCACAAGCTTACATTAATCAGTGTCAGCAAGACGGTGCTGTTGTTGCCTCACGTAAAGCCTCACAAAATACACTGAATGCTTTCGGTCCTATGTTGCCTGAATTGTTGGGCGGCTCTGCAGATTTAGCCGGTTCTAACCTGACTTACTGGAACGGCTGCAAAGGCGTAACCGCTGATGACGCAGAAGGTAATTACTTGTTTTACGGTGTACGCGAATTTGGCATGTCAGCAATGATGAACGGTATGGCATTGCACGGCGGTTTCGTACCTTACGGCGCAACTTTCATGATGTTTATGGAATATGCGCGCAATGCGGTACGTATGGCGGCATTAATGCAGCAGCGCGTTATCTTTGTTTAC
>CALBVI010000241.1 GCA_937969395.1 uncultured Spongiibacteraceae bacterium
GTATTGAGTCGCCATTGCTGGTAATTATTTTGGCGGGCGTATTCGCTATTTTATTAGGTTGGATTACCGTCGCAGGTCAAGCCTATAAAACCGCTAGAGCTAACCCAGTCATGGCTTTGCGTCATGAATAATAAAATACAGCACAGACTTTTAGATGCGGATGTTTGAAAAGTGCGTCGGTTTAGAATGAAGTGCAGTTATGCCGTGTTGATCTTATTCAGAAGATTTTTGAGACTTAACTTTACGCAGTAGTTTGATGACTCGGTATTCGAGCTCTTTTGGTTGGAATGGCTTGGATAAAAAATCGTTAACGCCAGCTGTCACTGCAGCGATTACTCGCTCCTTTTCAGTGGTGCCGGTCAACATAAGAAATGGAATGTGTTGATGTCGTGCGGAGCCTCTCACAAGTTTGAGAAGCTCCAGACCACAGACTTGCGGCATGTCCCAATCGCAAACAATGAGATCGATCTCTATTGTTTGCAAATTTTTCCAAGCGACTTCACCGTTGGGCATGGGGAAGACTTGCTTTACTCCCATTTCTTTAAGGCAGGCGCTTACCATGCTACGTATAGATTCCATGTCATCTACAACAAGTACGTTGAGCGCCTGAATTTTATTCTCAATACTATCCACAAACTATCCTTTTCGTAAATTGATAGAGAAAACTTAACACCCTACTGGTTACGATATAGCTGTAACGTACTTGTTAAGTTTGCAGATTGTATTATAGACCTATTCTGAGGGTTCAGCCTCTCCCTGAAACCAATAGTCTTGAGGGCCGCCAATTTGTAGTAACATGCCAAGATCGTCACCAAACCACCAATTAAATTTCCAAGTTTCACCATCAAACTCTTGGAAGCCAAATTCAACCGCTGATACTGGGCGATTCTTTGAGGGGATGCCAAAAAGGCTTCGGCTGTTGGTGGCTGTTAGACGAAATTGAATAACGGCGCGTTTTCCGTCCGCAACAAGATTGCTAATCATGTCCACGCGGTCAGGAAAAGCCGCGAGAAAAGGATTGTCTTTAATGCCGGGTTGCGTACCTGCGTCTAGCAAGTTAAAAAATCCACTGCGTAAACCTTTGCGTTGCGATTGGTCCGCATGCAGTACCTGTTTTTTGTAGGCGGGGGCTTTCCATGCATTTAGCTGCAGTTTATTGCGATACTCTTGCGAGTCGATTGGATTCGCCAAAGCCTCTTTCATGATTTCGTTCCCAGTTCTAGCAGGCAATACGTGCGGCCATGCTTCCCATCGTCCGTCAGCGCGAGCGGGTAGCGGTTTGCCAATTTGACGTAAAAAGCCAGCTTCATCTGCCATTGACCAACTTTTGGTGATCTTGCCATCCTCTAACCAAAATACAGCGGCTGCTGGAATATCAAATGATTTGTCTGTGGCTGGGATGCCATAAAAATTGCCAGAATGGGTGCCGGATATATAATAGCGAACAATAACAATATCGTCTTCAGCAATAAAAGCATCTGCGCGATTACGGCGGTGAGTGATTGCTGTTTTTAATGGAGCGGCCGCCGCGGCTAACTCAGAACCTGCGGCGTGATAATCCATGTTGGCAAATTCTTTGCGGAGCTCTTGGTAGTTAGGCGATAAAATTTTAGCTGATACCACAGGCATTAACGAAGTACTTAATGCTTCCATATAATCCATGACAATTAATTTGTTAAGATTTTTTGTCGCTATTTTTTGGTCTTGAGTAGTGTGATTTTGAGCAGGTGTTGGTGAGTTGTTAGTCGTAGTTTCTTGTATATTAGTGCAACCAATAAAAGCTAAACTGGATACGGTAATGATTAAAAAATAAAATTTATTTATTTTTCCTGATTTCTTTTTCATCTTATTCTCCCTGTTTGATAATTAGAACTTGTTATATTTACGAGCGATAACTGCGTGTCTACATGCTGCTCGTTGAGGGCATGCTAACCTAATCATACGGAAGCAGCTAATTAAGTTTCTTTGTGTAAGAAATGTGAAGGTGACTGTTAAAATAAGACAATATTTATTATTGGTTATGTTTTTCCGGTCGAATACTATCATTCGATGGCGAGAATGTTGATAATTGGCTTAGAGACTAAAAAACAATGAGGAAACACTAATGCCACGTTTATTTTTTTGTATATTTATTTTGGCTGCGTCGATACCTTCGGCTTTCGCTCATCATACTTGGACCGTTGAGTATGAAAGGGAAATTAACACTGAAATAGAAGGTGTTATTTCATCGATAGCTTGGGTAAATCCACACGTTAGATTTAAAGTGGTAGTTGATCAGGGAACTGATAAAGAGCAGGAGTGGGATATTGTCGGTACCTCAGTGAGTAACTTGGCACGTATGGATGTATCGAGAGGTATTTTGTCGGTCGGCGACAAAGTTCGCATGGCGGGCCACGGAGCAAAAAGATCTGACCATGGTATGTATATGATTAACCTCTTGTTACCCGATGGTCGTGAGGCTGTGTTTTCTAGCAGCGCTTCTTTGCGTTGGACGGGTGAGAGAATTGGCAGTGCAGATAAAGTACGTGGTGATTCGATTGATACGGCAGATGTTGCTACGCGCCCTGATTCAATATTTGCAGTTTGGACGACATTATTTGGTGTCCCTGAGAGTCGTTCTCTTCACCCGAGAAATACTGAGGACTTTCCACTAACAGCTCTTGGTTTGAAAGCCGTTGCTGACTACAACGCAGAAACAGACAACCCTTTTGGCGCTTGCTCACCTAAGGGTGGTTCTGCAGTGATGGATGCTCCTTATCCTATGGAGCTAGTTGACCAGGGAGATACTATTTTATTAAAACTCGAAGAATACGATACGATTCGCAGAATTCATCTTAGTGAGGTCCACGACGACAGTAAGGCTGCGCCGAGTTTGTTAGGTTACTCCACGGGTCGCTGGCAGGGCGATACACTGTTAGTCACAACGACTAAAATTGATTATCCATTTTTACATGTAGGTTCGCTTCCAAGTTTTATTCCGCAAAGTGCTTATGCGCAAATGCAGGAGACGTTTAGATTAGGTGAAGAGCGTGATCGCTTATATTACTCGCTGGTTGTAACTGATACCGCGATGCTGATTAAACCTATGGTATTTAGCAAGTATTATCAGTGGCGCGCTGATGAGGCATTACAGCCTTATAGCTGCGATGAAAGTTAGCGCCTTTTAGTTATAAACAGTTAGTTATTAAACCGTTAATTGTTTAATAATAATTTTACCAATAACTAGTAACGTAAAAAATTAGCCGCCGTTTAAATGCATAACCATTTAAACGGCGGCTTTATTTTTGTAGCTGTTGTTATCTTTTAAATATCATTCAAAGATAGGCCAAGTGCTTTAGCTATGCCTTCGCCATAGGCAGGATCGGCCTTTAGGCAATTGCTAATATGGCGTTTTTGAACCTCGATAGATGCGCCGCCAATAGAACCGGCAGTATTATTAAATAAAGCCTGTTGTTGCTCAGCATTCATTAATCTGAATAAATTACCTGGTTGTGAATAGTAATCGTCGTCTTCGCGATGATCCCAGCGAGCAGCAGCCCCTGATAAACTCATCGGTGGTTCAGAAAAATCGGGTTGCTCTTGCCATTCTTCTTTGCTGTTGGGTTCATAGCCAATAGTACTACCAAAATTGCCGTCAACCCGCATAGCGCCATCGCGATGATAACTGTGGACAGGGCAGCGCGGAGCATTCACTGGTATATGGTTATGATTTACGCCTAGACGATAGCGCTGTGCATCACCATACGAAAATAAACGACCTTGGAGCATTTTATCGGGGGAGAAGCTAATACCAGGCACAACGTTAGCTGGGTTAAAGGCTGATTGCTCAACTTCGGCAAAAAAGTTTTCAGGGTTTCTGTTGAGTTCAACCACGCCGACTTCAATTAATGGGTAGTCGCTGTGAGGCCAGACCTTGGTTAAATCAAAGGGGTTGTAAGGTGATTTTTCAGCTTGCTCCTCGGTCATTACTTGAATTTTTAAAGCCCATGAAGGGTTGCGGCCCTCTTCAATTGCATTATATAAGTCCGCTTGATGGCTCTCGCGATCTTTACCGATAACGACTTCCGCTTCTTGGTCGGTTAAATTCTCAATACCTTGATTGGATTTAAAGTGGAATTTGACCCAAACACGTTCGTTATCAGCATTAATCATACTGAATGTATGGCTGCCAAATCCGTGCATGTGCCGATAGGTGGAGGGGAGTCCCCGATCGCTCATGACGATAGTCACTTGGTGTAGTGCTTCAGGAAGTGACGTCCAAAAATCCCAGTTATTTTGCGCGCTGCGCATATTAGTACGAGGATCACGTTTTACTGCATGGTTAAGGTCAGGGAATTTTAAGGGGTCACGTAAAAAGAAAACGGGCGTATTGTTGCCCACCATGTCCCAGTTACCTTCTTCAGTGTAAAACTTCAGTGCAAAACCGCGAATATCTCGCTCGGCATCGGCGGCGCCACGCTCACCGGCAACTGTTGTAAATCGGGCGAATAATTCAGTCTGCTTGCCGATTTCAGAGAATATTTTTGCTCGGCTGTATTGGGTAATGTCGTTGGTGACGGTAAATGTCCCATAAGCGCCAGAGCCTTTTGCGTGCATTCGTCTTTCAGGTATGACCTCTCGATCAAAGTGCGCTAATTTTTCTAAAAACCACACATCTTGTAGTAGTTGCGGGCCTCGTGGACCGGCGGTCATAACATTTTGATTATCTGATACGGGGCAACCAGCATTGGTCGTCAATTTCTTTTTCATCTCTATCTCCTTTCAATTTATAATTTAGAGTGGATAGAGTACGGCCAATTGATTGATTGTTAAAATAGATTGTTTTCACTGCTTCGATAGTTTTTACTAATAATTCGCCATCGATGCTAAATAACAGCTATCTCAGGGCAATATCATAAGAATAAAGCTCGGGGGGTTTAAATAAGGTTTGAGTTATTAAGGATTATTCGTTGGTAGGGGTTCTGTGCGAAAAATTGCAGCTGTTAGTTATGCTTTAATGAAGCTTGGTTATGTTTAAGTAAATCCTCTCATTCAAATTCAATTTGAATGAGAGGAGCGTTTCTTTATCCTTCTTCGCAGTTGTAAGGACTAACCTGTTCACCAGGTACAGCAAGCCACGATTTTGAAAAAGTCGGTGGCTCGGTAAAGATATCAGGATTGCTAATAGTCATTGTGTAATCGAGGCGCTTGCCTTCATTATTTGGAGTAAAGCGTTCAGTGATAATTGATGCTGGTGATTGAATTACACCGGTTAAATCTACCCACTGCCAACTAACATTGGTGGTTGTTACGACTAATGTTTTATCTTCCCAGCGACCAACAGAGTAACCCATATTCGTTGGCTCTTCATTGCTGTAATCAGCATCTGGATTCATATCAAAGGTGCGTACAGCATTACCTTCTTCCATATGCATAATGATTAGATTTTTACTTTTGGCAAATTGCATTGG
>CALBVI010000242.1 GCA_937969395.1 uncultured Spongiibacteraceae bacterium
CGTTTGTCTATTGTCAGTGCTCCGCGGTTTATTGATTCAGAAACCACTACCGATGTGCGTTTAAGTGATGAAAAAACCCGCGATACTGAAGACTCACTCAAAGTATTACAGTTTGATCTTATCGGTCAGTATCACGTCGGCGGTATTACCCATGATGTCGTCACTGGTATTGAAATCGCGCAAGAGAAGTTCGAGCGTTGGGTTTACGATGATAGCGGCACTGATAATTTGGACACGACGCCAGAATTGGTTGATCTCTATAACCCTGATTCCTATGTTGTCTACACTGGAAACTATGAGCGTTTGGGTAAAGATGATGAAGCTACCGGAGATACAACAGCGATTTATATTTTTGATACCTTGACGTTTAATCCAGAGTGGGAGCTTTCCCTTGGCCTACGTTATGATATTTTTGATACTGAATACTTCTATGACTTAAGTGGTGATGATCCATCGGTCAAGCTTGAAGACGAAGAGAAAGAGCTGAGCTGGAATGTCGGCCTAGTTTATAAACCTGCGGAAAACGGTAGTATTTATTTCGGTTCCGGTAATTCATTTACGTCCTCTGCTGAGGATTTAACAACATCAACACGTGGCAATGCTGCGGATCTTGATCCTGAAGAAACCGTTAGTTATGAACTGGGCACCAAGTGGGAATTATTCGATGGCCGCTTGTCAGCCAATGCCGCAATTTTCCGTACTGAGAAGACTAACGCATTAACCGATGCTCCTGATGGTTTATTTGACGATGATGACGATCGCTTTGATACCTTAGACGGTGAGCAGCGGGTTGATGGTCTTGAATTGAGCCTAGGAGGTCAATTTACTGATCAGCTTTCTGTAACACTTTCTTATACTTTTCAGGACAGTGAAGTCGTTAAAGCAGAAGGTGACGATAAAGAGGATCAAGAAGGTAATGAGTTGGCTCGTACGCCCGACCACTCTTACAGCTTGTGGGGCCGTTATGACATGACTGAAAAACTGGCATTTGGTTTAGGTCTGCAATATATGGGTGAACGCTATAACAGTACTAGCAGCTCAGGTCGTGAAAAAGCTGACGATTATACGATTTTCGATTTAATGGTCTCCTATCAAATTAGCGATAAGTGGGATGTACAGTTAAATGCGGAAAACCTCAGCGATGAAGAGTATGTCAATCAGTTAGGTGGCGGTCACTTCATTCCTGGCAATGGTCGATACGCGTCGTTGACAACAAGTTATTCGTTTTAACGATTAAGTTGTTGGCAATGTTTAGCCGGTTTTGCTTATGCAAAGCCGGTTTTTCTGTTTATCAAGTGTTATAAACAATCAGAATTTTGTTGTTATTTTTTATTGAGATATTAACGTGTTATTAAAAATTCCCGAAGTGTTAAGTAAAGAGCAAGTTCAGCAAGCTAAAAAAGTATTGCTAGAAGCTGATTGGACTGATGGCAATGTTACCGCTGGCTATCAATCTTCAAAAACGAAAAATAATTTACAGCTACCTGAGGGCTCTAAAGCGTCGAATCAGTTGGGCGATATGGTACTTGCTGCGTTGGCACAAAGTAATCTATTTATGTCGGCGGCATTACCGTTAAAAATATTTCCACCGCTGTTTAATTGTTATCAAGGTGGCGGTGCTTTTGGTGTGCATGTCGATAACGCCATACGTCAGGTGCCTGGTACGCCGGTTAAAGTGCGGACCGACATTTCGATGACCTTGTTTTTGTCTGAACCTGATGAGTACGAGGGTGGTGAATTAATTATTGAAGATACTTATGGCTCGCAGACGATTAAACTCGCTGCCGGTGATATGGTGCTTTATCCCTCAACCAGTTTGCATCGTGTTACCCCTGTTACCAAAGGTCGTCGCTTGGCTTCATTCTTTTGGTTGCAAAGTATGATTAGCAGTGATGAAAAGAGAGCGTTGTTATTTGATATGGATATGGCAATTCAGTCATTGCGCGAAAAGTTAGATGACTCCCCAGAAATTGTTCAGCTTACTGGCGTTTACCATAATATGATTCGACAGTGGGCGCAGACTTGATTTTCTAATGTGATTTTTAGCGTATCAGTATCAACTCAAGCTTTGCAGTGTTTCTAATTCTTCGGTTAACTCGAACCACTGTTCTTCTTGTTGATCTTTTTCTTGCGTGTGTTTTACCTGTTGCTGTAATAAATCTTGCAGCTTGGTTTTGTTAGCGTCCTCATAGAGCGCGCTATCGCCTAGCTGTTCTTCGATGGCCGTTAGCTTTTTGTCATTGGTCGCCATTTGCAATTCTAATTTTTTTATCGCATTGGTAATGGGTTTGAATTTTTTTCTAAGTTCGGCAGTTTGTTGTCGCTGTTCTTTTTTTGATGCACCTTTGTCGTCAGTAGCTTTTTCCTGCGAGCTAGACTTGTCTGTTTTACGTTGTTCTAATAACCAGTGGCTGTAATCGTCAAGGTCGCCATCAAAAATTTCTGCTTTGCCATCATGGATTAAATAAAACTGGTCGACGGTATTTCGCAATAAGTGTCGGTCGTGAGAAACTACTACCACTGCACCTTCAAAGCCTTGTAATGCAACGGTAAGTGCATGGCACATTTCTAAGTCGAGATGGTTGGTAGGCTCATCAAGTAATAATAGATTTGGTTTCTGCCAAACAATAATCGCTAAGGCTAGACGTGCTTTTTCACCGCCGGAAAATTTTCGAATATTGTCGAAGGCCATGTCGCCGTTGAAATTAAAGCCGCCTAAAAAATTGCGAATTTCTTGTTCGCGGGCTTTTGGGCTTAGCCGTTGTAAATGTAGCGCGGGGCTTGCGTCTAAATCTAGGGCTTCCAACTGATGTTGGCTGAAATAGCCCATTTCCATATTTTCACCGCAGGTAAATTCGCCACCTAATAAATCAATTTGCTGAGACAAAGATTTAATTAATGTTGATTTACCGGCGCCATTAGCACCGAGTAAACCGATGCGACTGCCTGGGTGAATGCTGAGGTTGACATTGTTAACGATGGCGGTGTCGCCATAACCCAATTGTGCTTTGCTCAGGTTGAGTAGCGGGTCGGAAAATTTACCCGGTTCAGGAAAGCTAAAATCAAAGGGCGAATCAATATGTGCGGGCGCGATGTCTTCCATGCGCTCCAATTCTTTTAACCGGCTCTGGGCTTGTTTCGCTTTAGTGGCTTTGGCGCGAAAGCGGCTGACAAAAGAGTGAATTTCGCTTTTGCGTTGCTGTTGTTTTTCATAGCTGGCTTGCTGTTGTGCTAAGCGTTCAGCGCGCTGGCGTTCAAAGGCGGAATAGTTGCCTTTGTAGCTACTCAGTTTTTGGTGCTCAATATGCACAATGCCTTCGCAAACACTGTCGATAAAATCTCTATCGTGGGAAATTAATAACAAGCTGCCCTGATAGCGTTGTAACCATTGCTCTAACCAGAGTTCAGCATCGAGGTCGAGGTGATTGGTTGGTTCATCGAGCAATAGTAAATCTGAAGGGCTCATCAACGCTTGTGCTAGGTTGAGACGAATACGCCAACCACCGGAAAAACTATTAGCGGGTTTGTTGGCATCCTCATTACTAAAGCCTAAGCCTTGTAATAATAGCTCGGCGCGTACGCGTGCGTTGTAGCCATCGATGGTATCGAGTTGTTCATGCAGTGCCGGTAGTTTGTCGTGGTTGTCACTCTGTTCGGCCTGTTCTATCTCGCGTTCTATTTGTCGCAAAACAGTATCGCCATCTAAGATATAATCAAGGGCGTTGCGGCTGCTGGTAGCGACTTCCTGTGCCATGTGAGCAATGCGCCATTGGCTCGGAACCGAGAGGGTGCCGTCATCGATTTGCAGTTGCCCAAGCAGTAACTGGAATAAGCTCGATTTGCCGGTACCATTGGCCCCGATAAGCGCGATTTTTTGCCCAGGGTGAAAGACTGCACTGGCCTGTTCCAATAGGAACTTATTGCCGCGCTGTAAGCTGATGTCATCGAGTTTAATCATGGTGGCGCATTATACTGATTTTGGACATGGGTTTAACTGTTAAAACATGTGCTTAATTATTAAAGTACTATTAAGAGCTAAGTTAAAAGGGCAAGTCGATGATTGAGGACAATCCGCTATGGGCGTTTTCATTAAAGGTTTATAGCGACAAACAAGTAGAAATACTTTTGCTGGAATTGCAGGATCAATTTAGCGCCGATATTAATATGATATTGGTTTGTCTGTGGCTAGCTTCGACTCGCTGTCAATTAACACAAACGCAGTGTCAGCGTTTGCAGCAAGCATCGCTTGGCTGGCAGCAGGATTGTGTTACGCCAATAAGAGATGTGCGTCGAAAATTAAGACACCGAGATGGCGCGCAGGCAATGTATCAGCGGGTAAAGGAATTAGAGCTTGAGGCAGAGCGCTGGCAACAGGATCTATTGTATAAATTATTAGCCAATAACAGCGAACATCAGCTTGATGAGGATCCTCAGGAGTTGGCGTTGCGGTACTTGAAGTTTTATAGCGAGGCTTTAAAGGAGGGCTGTTGGCATAATATGTCCACTGGTTTCTCAGCTTTAGTCACGGTTATCAAATGGTAATTGATAGATATGGCTTAGTTGAGTTTTAAACAACAAGTAAAGAATAAAAAACGGCGCTAATAAAGCGCCGTTTTTTTATAAGCTGTGAATGCCTAAATAGGTGAGTACTAAAGTAGGTGAGTACTAAAAATCAAACAAGCTGAGAATAACTGGTGGCTCGTCATCGTCATCATCGCTTGATGATTGTTTTTTTACAGCTGGTTTCGATTCTGGTTTTGGCGTGGCTGTGGGTTCTGGCTCTAACTCGGTCTCCGAGGCTTGGGTGGTTTCTTCTGGGGTGATGACTTCTGTTTTTTCTTCCTGCGTTGGCGTTAAAGCTGGAGCGATCACGGCTTGTTCAGATATCAACGGCGTGGAAGTTATTGGTGCTTCAGAAGCAATCGTTGCAGGTTCTGCTGTGCTGACTACAGCCTCCGCTGCTATCGGCTCAGGCGTTACTGCTTTAGGTGCTGCGGGTTCAGAAGTAGCGGGTTTGGGAGCGGCTGGTTTAGTTGCAGTGTGATTTGCTGGTGTAGATTTGGCGGGTTTAGGTTTGGTAGCTGTTTTAGCCTTTGATGGCGGCTTAGCTTTTGGTGGTGTTTGGGTTTTTGGTATCTTTTTTGTTGTAGGGGTTTTTGCAGGTGCTTTGGTTTTGGCTAGGACCTCTGTTTGAGCAGTTGCAGTCTTAGCCGCTGCTGTTTTTGTAGCTTTGGTCTGGACTGCGGCTTTTTTAGTCACTGTTTTTTTCGCAGCAGTGCTTTTCTTTACTGTTTTGCTCTTGGTTGTAGCTGCAGCTTTCGGTTTAGCCGTTTTAGAAACGGTACTTTTTGATTTTGCTATTTTAGCTTTGGTCACGCTTGGTTTAGCCGCTTTCGACTTGGTAGCTTTAGGTTTACTGGCCTTAGGTTCAGTGGCTTTCGGTTTAGCGGTCTTAGATTTGCTGGTCTTGGGTTTAGTGGTCTTAGATTTAGTGGCCTTAGATTTAGTGATATTAGATGCACTAGTGGCTTTAGTTTTCGCTGCCTTCGGCTTGGTTGTCGAAGTTGATGATTTGGGTTTTTTCTTTGTTGCCGCTTTCAGGGCTGCGTTATAGGTTTTGCTATCGCTGAGGAGCTGCTTAATAGCGGCTAGATCAGCTTTGGCTTTTACTAACAGGCTGTCTGTTTGCTTTAATAGTTTGGCGGCTTTCTTATCTGCGATTTTGGCTTTGCTTAATTGGTTGCGATTGGCAGCAGTTGGCTTCTGAGCCACTTTAGCACCGGTTGTTTTAAGTCGTTTTTGGCAGCTAGCTGCTGAGGCCTTGGCTTTGGTAAATTGAGCGATGGCTTTTGAGGTCGCCTTTTTGGCATTGGCTAGTTCGCTGGCCTGAGTTTTTTTGAGTTTTGCTTCGGCGTTGGCGAGTTGTTTCTGCAATATAGCGATAGTTGAAGATGCTTTTTTATCACTACGTTTACCCGTAGCCGTTTTTTTATTTTTGCTTGCCATTTTAGCTAACCTTCTGTTTTATCAATACTTTCTATATTTAATAAGTCGAGAAC
>CALBVI010000243.1 GCA_937969395.1 uncultured Spongiibacteraceae bacterium
CCAAAAAAAAATTAAAACAAATAAAACAGAATAAAGCACAAACGACTAAGCCTAAAAACGCACTGCTGCAAAGCATTGTGAGTAGCGCGGTGTTATGCATCCTAGTCGCAACCGCCAGCTTTATTTATTTAGGCTTAATTAATCACAGCTCTAACAGCCAGACCAATATTAAAATGCAATCTCAGGCTCTAGCTAGCAGCCAAGCCGCTTTAATCAATCAAACACTTCATCAGCTGCACTCAAGACTGTCATCAGTAGCCGATTCCAACAATTTATCTTTAGCCATCGACAGCAACGACCCTTTATTGCTATCGCAACAGCAACAAGAATTACAGAGAGCCTTCCCAGAAGCTCTTACTATTAAAATCATCCCTTTAGGGCCTTTGGGTATTGCCGCACTAGAACAGCAACAGTTACGAAACAATATCGAATTAGATTTAGTCCGCGCCGCCAGTGGCGGCAGCAAAGTGGAACCAGAGGCTTACCAAATTGATAAGCAATGGTTATTTTCAATCACCCAATCTATACACTCAGATGATAAAGACTACATCAGCGGTGCACTTCTCGTTACCTTTGACGGAGAGTATTTACGCGCGCTACTCAAACAACTGGACAACACGTTAGGTAGTAGTTCATTACTACAGCAGTTCAACAATAAAGACTACGTCATAGCAACAACAGGTCCAGACAGCGCTAATGCACTCAGTGCTATCGCTGACACCTCTACAGCGCTATGGAAAATACGCTTTACTCCCTCATCAGCATTAATCACCAGCGGTAGCCAAGGGGGTCTTATCATTTGGATTCTTATGGCCGTTGTCTTAATCACGCTATTAATCGCTGCAGCTTTAACAGTAAGGCAATTACAGCAGGCAATCTTTAACAATCTCAAATTACTCGATAGCAAAGCCGGTAAAACCAACAGCTATGATTTACCCGGCTTTCAGCAATTTGCCGCTACTCTCTCTGATAAATTAGCAAATGCAGGATCAACAACCGCGACGCAGGAAAATCCACACTCGCCAACACAAACTGACTCACCTGCGGCGTCAATAGAAGCTGACATATTAGAAACCGACTTAGTGGTCCCTACTGATATTCCAGAAACTATCTTCCGAGCTTATGACATTCGCGGCATTGCGGAACAACAACTCACCGATGAAATTGTTTATGCGATTGGCTTAGCTATTGGCAGCGAAGCTCACGACCAAGGGCAGCAAACCATCGTTATTTCTGCTGATGGCCGCAACAGCTCACCACAGATACGGGAAGCTCTCACCAAAGGCTTACAAGCGAGTGGTCGTGACGTTATTGATATCGGCATCATGCCAACACCACTGATGTATTTTGCGACTCACGAGTTCGGCACTCAAACCGGCGTTATGATTACCGGCAGCCATAATCCCGCTGAATATAATGGCATTAAGATTGTTATCAATGGTCGCGCACTATCAGGTGACGCCATTGCTAATTTGCGTCAACGCATAATTAATAAGCAATTAACCAGCGGCCAAGGCGAGTATCGCGCGCAAGATGTTGAACAAAGCTACATCGATTATATTATTAATGATGTGGCGATTGCTCAGCCACTTAAAATTGTTATTGACGCCGGTAATGGCGTCGCAGGTTTAATTGCACCTCGGTTATTTGAAGAGCTAGGCTGCGAAGTTATTCCCTTATATTGCGATGTCGACGGCAACTTCCCCAACCATCACCCTGACCCCACCATCGAAAGCAATCTTACCGATTTGAAAAAAATGGTTAGTGAGCACAGTGCCGATTTAGGTATTGCCTTTGACGGTGATGGTGATCGCTTAGGCGTTGTCACTGCCACAGGGAAATCAGTGCCCGCAGATCGGCTATTAATGCTGTTAGCGCAAGATGTGGTTTCTAGAAACCCTGGCGCAGATGTCATTTTTGATATTAAGTGCACGCGCAATCTCAATACATTAATTAGCAATTATGGCGGCCGCCCAATCATGTGGAAATCTGGCCACTCGTTTATGAAAGAGAAAATGGCTGAGACCGGTGCATTGTTAGGCGGTGAATTTAGCGGTCATATTTTCTTCAAAGAGCGCTGGTTTGGTTTTGATGATGGCATGTATGCTGCCGCACGACTGATTGAAATACTGAGTACAACTGATCCCGACCTCGACCTTCAACTGCAAGCATTTCCCGATAGTGTTAGCACCCCCGAATTAAAAATTGAAACAGGGGAAGAGCGTAAATTCTCAATCATTGATCAACTTACTAGTGACGCTCAATTTGGTGACGGAAAAGTTTCTACACTTGACGGTGTACGCGTTGACTTTGCCGATGGCTGGGGATTAGTTCGCGCTTCGAACACGACACCAGCACTCATACTTCGCTTTGAAGCCGATACCGAAGAGGCGCTGCAACGTATTCAAGATCAATTCAAACAACAACTGAATACTATTGATAACACACTGCAATTTAGCTTTTAACTAGACTGTGACAACTCATTATTCTATAGGCGCTAACGGCGCCTATATTTTCACCTTTAGATTTAGGAAGGACTTAATATGTCGCTAAAACGCGATGCCGCCAACAATGTTGCCAATGTACTAACGGAAGCACTCCCCTATATTCAACGCTTCACCGGTAAAACAATCGTCGTTAAATTTGGCGGCAACGCCATGGTAGACGACAACCTTAAAGAACAGTTTGCCCGTGATATTGTATTAATGAAACTGGTCGGTATAAACCCTATCGTTGTCCACGGCGGCGGCCCTCAAATTGGCAGCCTACTCGAAAAACTAAATATTAAATCTCATTTTGTAGAGGGCATGCGTGTCACTAACACTGAAACCATGGACGTTGTAGAAATGGTGTTAGGTGGTAGCGTCAATAAAGAAATCGTTAGCCTACTCAACAACAACGGCGGTAAAGCTGTTGGTATTACCGGCAAAGATGGCGGCTTAATACAAGCTGAAAAAATGACCGTCACACAGAACAGCCCCGATATGAAAGCGCAAGAAATTATTGATATTGGTCATGTCGGCTCGGTTAAAAACATCGATACCAGTATTTTAGATACCCTTGTTAATAGCAATTTTATTCCCGTTATTGCACCTATCGGCGTTGGCGCTGATGGCAGCTCCTATAATATCAATGCAGACATAGTTGCGGGAAAAATAGCCGAAGTTTTAAAGGCCGAAAAATTAATGCTCTTAACTAACGTTGCTGGGCTTCAAAGTAAAACAGGCGAAGTATTAACCGGACTTAACACTGGCCAAGTCGATGAATTAATTGCCGACGGGACAATTTATGGCGGCATGTTACCCAAAATAAGTTGCGCACTTAACGCTGTTAAAATGGGCGTCGCTAGCTCGCATATTATTGATGGCCGAGTTCCTCATGCTGTATTGCTGGAAATGTTTACAGACGAAGGTGTTGGCACGCTCATTACAGACAACGGGTAACAATGAGTAACAAATATCACCTTAATGCTACTTGTTACCCATTTACTCGCACAGTTTTAAATGTAAAAAATGAAAAAAACATTAAAATTCTTAGGTCTCTTTATTGCAGCTTGAGCCATTAATCGGATAGGATGGAGTCTTTCCGATAACGTCAAACCTCCATCATTATTTCAATGGTGCGATAACTTATTTAGTGGCTGAGCAGTGATCAAAAAAGTATCTCGTCGCGAACAAATTCTCCAAGCTCTTGCCCATATGTTGGAAGTAAGTCCTGGTGAACGCATTACAACCGCCCGCCTAGCAAAAGAAGTTGGTGTTTCTGAAGCCGCTCTTTATCGTCACTTTCCTAGCAAGTCAAAAATGTTTGAAGGTTTAATCGAATTTATCGAAGAAACCATTTTTACCCGAGTCAATATGATTTGCAGCGAAGACGATGAGGCCATTGTACGCTGCGAAAAAATATTAAGTTTATTGCTTGCCTTTACTGAAAAAAATCCCGGCATTACGCGTATCCTAACTGGTGATGCGCTCGCTGGTGAAACCGGACGTCTTAGGGCGAGAGTTGTACAATTTTTTGATCGACTTGAAACACAACTAAAGCAAACATTACGCGAAGCTGAAATCAAAGAAGGTATTCGACCGATAATCCCAACTGCAATCGCCGCTAATTTATTATTAGCAACCGTAGAGGGAAGAATTTGTCAGTTTGTACGCAGTGAGTTTAAACGAAAGCCGACTGAAAACTGGAACGATCAGTGGCCAGTATTGATTGGCGGATTTTTTAAACAGACACCAGCAGTAGCTACCCCCATTCCAAATCGCCACTCCCAGAGTATTCTTTAAGCAGCGCCCTTTAGCCGACTATCCCTAGTCACTTAAAACAGTGGCCCGATAAAGCAAGTACTGGATCAAAATTAAAAGGCTATCGTCTATTAATAGATAATTTTATTTGAAGTTGCCGGCTTAAATTGCTCACGTCGCATTTGAACGCGCTCCTGCAATGTTTTAAACCTTTCGATATTACGCTGAAAAGATTGCTTAACCGAATTAATTTCTTCTTGCCTAACAGCAATCGACTGCTCAGTATCTTCGATTTCTAAACGCAAAATACCAATATTTTTTGTTAGCTCTTCCGGCACACTGCGGCCAGCACGTTCAATATTTGCAGCTTTCTGCTGCTCTCGTTCAATTTGAGACTTAATGCTCGATAAATTACTTTTTAAAATACTAATACGAATATTCAAGTCACGCATGGAACGCGATTCTGCAGCCTCGATATCTTCAACACTGCTATAGCGCAACAACAAAGACTCATCCCACGCCTGTTGTCGCTTTGCTTCCTCTTCACGCAAACGAGCGCGAGCCTCATCTGTATTACGAAGGGTCAGTTCTTCCCCTGACAGCTCGCGAGGCACTCTTCGAATTAAGCTACCATTAGGGTTAATAACATCATAACCACTGCTGCTATATTCAGGCGGAACCTTATCATCGATAACGACCACGCCATCACTATTATGATAGCGATAAAGTTCTGCAGCGTGGCTATTTACCACATAGCTCAGCGCAACAAGCACAAACAACATACGAGATACTGACAAACAATATTTACTCATTACATCCATAAACTTCTTCATATAAATTGATCATCGATGACCTAGGCTCATATCATAACAGTATATAAAATATACGCTGCTATCAAACACCATACTGTGATCGATAACCCTCAATGCTAACTACCTTATCAGCTTGATCACCCTGATCACGTAAATAGCTAATAATTTGACCCAAATCTACAATACTAATAACGGACGTATCATAATCACGCTCAACTTCCTGAATTGCTGATAACTCGCCCTTACCGCGCTCTTGCCTGTTCAGTCCAATCACAACACCGGCGGCTTCAGCGCCGTGCTCAGTAATTATAGACATCACTTCACGCACCGCGGTTCCTGCAGTAATGACATCATCAATAACTAATACTTTTCCGGCTAGAGGAGCACCAACCATAACCCCTCCTTCACCATGGTCTTTGGCTTCTTTGCGATTATAGGTATAGGGAATATCACGATCAAAATGATCTGATAAGGCACAAGCTGTCGCTGCGGCCAAAGGGATACCTTTATAAGCAGGGCCGAATAACATATCGAACTCCACCCCCGAATCAATAATGGCATGCGCATAGCACCGGCCCAATTGCGCTAACGCCGCACCACTGGCAAAAAGCCCTGCATTGAAAAAATAAGGGCTAACCCGACCAGATTTCAAAGTATATTCACCAAAGCACAACGCTTTTTTGGCAATGGCTAACTCAATAAACTGCTGCTGATAAGAATGCATTTAAACTCTCTATTCAATAAACATCACACGGTTTAACCGCAGTATGACTTAAACACTAAAATTGCTGGCAGAACTGCCAACATTATCTAAACTTGATTAGCTAAATGGATCAAATATCTACCAATAGGCAATGTAAATAATCCACAGGCAACTCAGCCGAGATTATATACCTGTTATCCACACCACAACACCGGAAAAACAGCATCAGTTTTAGCACTCTTTTTTTCCTAAACATAGTAAGCTCGGGTTATGATACGAACCGAAAAATAGTACAGCCGTAAGAATTAACGTATTATTTAAAATCCCTCAATCATTAAATTTAGTCAGTGCGATACACATATGCGAATAATTAGTTTTTGTGCCAATGGTATAGAGGACGCCGCTAACAAAGGGTTTTACGATTGGGTACTAGATCAAGACGCCGACTTCATTTGTATCCAGAACCTGCAGGCGCACGAATACGATTTGCACGATGACGTATTTTTTCCGCGCGGTTACAATCCTTATTTCTTTGATGCTGTCGAAAAAAATAGCAACGGCGTAGCAATCTACTGCCGCGAAATGCCAAAGGCAATAATGACTGGCTTAGGTTTTATCGACTTTGATATCGAGGGCCGTTACATTCAAGCGGACTTCCAAGACATCAGCATTGGCTGCCTACTGGCACCTGAGGCCTATAAAAAAGACAACAATGCCCAGTTACATAAAAAACATTTCTTTGAGCTATTCCAAAACCACCTTAGTAAGGTAAGCAACAAGCGTCGCGAATTTATCATTTGCGGTAATTGGAATATGACTCACAACAACAATGACCTACAAGACCCTCAAGGCAATCAAGGTGTCTCTGGCTGCCTACCTGAAGAACAACAGTGGATGGATCAGTTACTTTCTGGCCTAGGCTATGTTGACGCCTTCCGCGAAATTAACAGCGACAATGACGAGTTCAGTTGGTGGCCGAATAACGACCGCAACAACGATGGCTGGCGTATCGACCACATGATTGTGTCTTCAGGCTTAAAGCCTGTCATCGAATATGGCGCTATTTATAAAAACCAGCAGTTTTCAGATCATGCGCCATTAATTATGGATTTTGATTTCGAGCTATCGCAACAATAAATCATCACCCTCATCATCGCTCATCAAGCAGCTGGTCAGAGTAATACTTTCTCGTGACCAGAATGACTCCTAACCGATTAGCCCTAATCTAATAACACCACTAATGACTCAGTTTAAGATCCTGCTGAGCATTAATGATTGCAT
>CALBVI010000244.1 GCA_937969395.1 uncultured Spongiibacteraceae bacterium
GCATGGGAGCAATTGTCCGCACCGCAGGTGTTGGCCGCAGCGGTGAAGAACTGCAATTAGATTTGGATTATCTTGCTCACCTTTGGGAAGCCATTCTCAAAGCTACACAAGCCAATAAAGCCCCGCTTCTACTGCTACAAGAAAGCAATGTCATTATCCGCGCTATTCGCGACTATTTACGTGACGACATTGATCAAGTACTTATTGATAACGAAGATGCCTATGCTGAAGCGCTAGGCTTTGTTACCCAAGTGATGCCGCATTATGAAAACAGAATCCGCATGTATAAGGATCCTGTTCCTCTGTTCAATCGCTATCAAATAGAAACTCAAATAGAGACAGCCTTCCAACGTGAAGTGCAGCTTCCTTCAGGCGGCTCCGTTGTTATCGACCCTACTGAAGCAATGATCTCTATCGATATTAACTCTGCCCGCGCAACTAAAGGCGGCGATATCGAAGAAACAGCAACACAAACAAACCTTGAAGCGGCTGACGAGATTGCTCGCCAACTACGACTTCGCGATATGGGTGGCCTTGTTGTTATCGATTTTATCGACATGAATCATTCTAAAAACCAACGCGCTGTTGAAAACCGCATGCGTGACGCACTGGCAATTGATAGAGCAAGAGTACAAGTAGGCAAAATCTCACGCTTTGGCCTATTGGAAATGTCTCGTCAGCGCCTACGTCCATCTTTAGGCGAAACCAGCGCTAAAGTTTGTCCGCGCTGTACCGGTCAAGGAACCATTCGCGACACCAAATCATTATCACTATCCATTCTTCGCTTGGTTGAAGAAGAAGCGGGCAAAGATCGCAGTGCCGAAATACGCGCGCTAGTGCCGGTAAATGTTGCCTCTTATCTACTCAACGAAAAACGCATCCCGATTCACGATATCGAACAGCGTTCCGGTGTAAGAGTTGTTATTGTCCCGGTACCACAACTGGACACACCTCACTTTGAAGTTCAGCGTTTAAGAGACGATGAAGTCGGTAAAAAAGTCGAACTCAGTTATAAAATTCAATCTGATCAAAATGAATCAGATGACATCAATAAAAAGCCAGCACCTGTTGCACA
Source organism: uncultured Spongiibacteraceae bacterium (assembly GCA_937969395.1). Lineage (GTDB taxonomy): Bacteria > Pseudomonadota > Gammaproteobacteria > Pseudomonadales > Dasaniaceae > Oceanicoccus. Next base: position 1,076 of record CALBVI010000244.1, read on the forward strand.
AGAAGCTGCAGTGAAAGCAGTAACACCGAAACAAGCGACGCCAGCGCCACAAGCTGCGGCACCTGTTGATAAAACGGCGACTACAAAAACTAAGCCAGGTTTATTCGCAAAACTAGTATCCCTTTTCACTTCACCTCAAACCGAAGTAAAAGAAGAAGCTAAAAAAGAACCTGCGAAGCGCTCGTCTAACACAAGAAACCGCGACAACGACCGCAACCCTCAAAATCGCAACCGCGGCAACAGAAATCGCAACCGCAACAATAAAAATCGTAACGATAAAAATCGCAATGACCAAAACAGTAATGGTCAGAGCCGCGAGAAAACCGCAGCACCGAAACAAACAGTAAGTGAAAACGCTCAAGAAAAAACCAATGACAACACGGAAAATTCTGCTAACAGGCCGCAACAAAGACCTGAGAACAGACGTCCGCGTTCAAATTCACGCCGCCGTACTCGTGGACCCCGCAACAACCAAAACAGGTCTAATGAAGAAGCGGTAAACGCTACCAACAATAGCGAAATAGCTGAAACTACAAATACTGACAACAATAAAACAGTTGTTGAAAAGCCAGCTGCTGCTGCTCAAAAAACCGAGCAAAAACATACTAACGACAGCGTTAAGAGTGAAGCGCCTAAAACACCGCAGCCTACGGAATCTATCGACAACGCTGCAGTAGCTAAAGCCGCCGAACCTGTTACCGCTAAAGTTACAGAAACAGCAGCTGACGACACCAAACCAGTTGAAGCTCAGCTTGCTGAAACAACTAAAAGCTCACAACCAGAAGCAGCAAACGAGCCTGTAATAGCTGAATCTACTCCTGCAACCGAAAAAGTTGCAGACGCTATTAACGAGCCTGCAGCTAGTACAGAAAAGGCTACCGCCAAAAAAGCTAACCCAGCACCTTCAGAGCAAGCAGAGCCGAAAAAAGCAGAACCTAAAACGGCAATCGCAGCTGAAAAGAAACCTGAAGCCAAGGCAGCTCTTATTCGCCCAGAAGGTCGCCCAGCTAATGATCCACGCATAGCCCCTAAAACGGTATCTGCTGTAGACATTAATACGATCGCTATGGATAACGAAATTAAAGAGCCTGCACCAGCAGCTGAACCCGATAGCAGTAGAGAAAAGCCAGCACGCGCGTCTAACGACCCTCGCCTATCTCGTTAATGTAGTATTTAGATCCATAAAAAAGCCCAGCATATGCTGGGCTTTTTTATGCGGCAAAGAAATATTTACCAATTAACTATCAGCTAACGACTAACAAAATGTTTATACAAAAAAATGTGGCCTTACTATCGCTAGCAAGACCACAAAAGGGAAAATTATAAAACTAAATTAATTGACTTAACGTGGACCGCCACCTTGCCCACCTTCGCCGCGAACCATATCTTCAGGAGCGCAAGCAAGAATATCTTCTTGAGGCACAAAACAAACCCCAGTAATATCACCCATCCTATCATCAGAAAAAGAACAGCTTTCACCTTCTGACATTCCCTCACAAGCCTCTAAAGCAGCTTCAGGCGGACCGCCTTGAGGACCACCACCGCCGCCACCTGGTGGTTGAGCAAATGACA
>CALBVI010000245.1 GCA_937969395.1 uncultured Spongiibacteraceae bacterium
AAACGATGCCATCAAGCGTGGTACCGATCATTTGTTAGCAGGTAAAAAAGCATTAGTCATTGGTTACGGTGATGTAGGTAAAGGTTCTGCGCAGTCACTTAATCAAGAAGGCATGATTGTTCGTGTTTCTGAAATCGACCCTATCTGTGCGATGCAAGCATGTATGGACGGTTTTGAAGTGGTATCGCCTTACAACGACGGTATTAACACCGGCAATGTTGCTGATACGAATACAGCGCTATTACAAAACACTGATCTTGTTGTAACCACAACCGGTAACTTTAACGTTTGTGACTCAGCTATTTTACAATCTTTAAAATCAGGTACGGTTGTTTGTAACATCGGTCATTTCGATAATGAAATCGACACAGCTTATATGCGAGAAAACTGGGAATGGGATGAAGTAAAACCTCAGGTCCATAAAGTTTATCGCAACAAAGCTAACAACGATCACCTGATTTTATTATCAGAAGGTCGCTTGGTAAATCTAGGTAATGCAACAGGTCACCCATCACGTATTATGGATGGTTCTTTTGCTAACCAAGTACTCGCGCAAATGTATTTGTTTGATCGTAAATTTGCCAACCTTGATGCAGCAGCAAAAGCAGAAGCTATCACAGTAGAATTACTACCTAAAAAGCTTGATGAAGAAGTTGCTGCCGATATGGTTAAAGGCTTTGGCGGTGTTATTACCCAGCTAACCAAAGAGCAAGCAGAGTATATTAATGTTAGCGTTGAAGGTCCGTTTAAGACTGAGACTTACAAGTACTAATTTTAATACTACAAAAGCTATATTGATGCCTATATAAACAATCATATAGATAAACAGCGCCGGCAACAGTTAACACAAAACCGGCGCCATTTAAGTGAATAAATTATGACGAATAAAAAACGTTTTAGCTTTGAATTTTTCCCGCCAAAAACAGATATTGGTAAAGAAAAATTAGTCACCGTTAGAACCGAGCTCAATAAACTGGGGCCTGAATTCTTTTCAGTCACCTACGGTGCCGGCGGCTCAACCCGCGATAACACCAAAGACATTGTCACCACCATGACCAATGAAGGTATCTCTACGGCACCGCATTTATCTTTTGGTGATGACGAAGAAGAATCCATGCTGGATCTGATCAATGAATATAAAGCCGCAGGCATTGATCGCATCGTTGCATTGCGTGGCGATTTACCTTCAGGCATGGGCGCACAACGTCTAGTGTATGCCAGCGAGTTAGTGGCTTTTATTCGCAAACATACCGGTGATCACTTTCATTTAGAAGTGGCGGCCTACCCAGAGATTCACCCCGATGCTGATAGCTACGATAGCGACGTCCAGTTTTTGAAACAAAAAATGGATGCTGGTGCTAACAGTGCTATCACTCAATATTTTTATAATGCGGAATCGTATTTCTACTTTATTGAGCAGTGTGAAAGGCTAGGTATCGACAAGCCGATTTACCCCGGTATTATGCCGATTCTTAACTACCAAAACTTAGCGCGCTTTTCTAAAAACTGTGGTGCTGAAATCCCTCGCTGGATTTGTCAAAAGCTAGAAAGCTACAGTAATGATGCAGAAAGCACTAAGGCCTTTGGTACTGAAATAGTCACTCGCCTTTGCGAAACCTTATTAGCTGGCGGCGCACCGGGTATACATTTTTATACCATGAACCAGATCGAGCCTAATAAAGCGATTTGGCAAAACTTAAAGCTGTCAGAGCAGTAAGCCCTCACAGCTAGAACACAACTAAACTGCATTCATCTCAAGGCTATATAACACCCTTGGAGTGAATGCAGTTATCATCCTCCACAAGCTTAACCCCTTCCACCTTATCGCTCTTGCGCCCACGGTCAAACTCCCCCACAATTTACGCTTTTCATCAACAAGCTTGTAGTCAGCCATGCGCATACCTCGAATCTATACCAATCAAGACTTATCTACCCAGCACACCATTAAACTGGAAGAAAAGCCCAGCCATCACCTCAGTAAAGTCTTGCGCTTTAAAGAAGGTGCAGAGCTTATTTTATTTAACGGCCAAGGCGGCGAGTATCACGGCAGCATTAGCAGTATTGAAAAAAAGCACACCTACGTCGAGCTAACCAACTTCATTGCTAACGATAAGCAATCACCCCTCAGCATCCACCTAGGCATCGCCATTTCAAAAGGCGACCGTATGGATTGGGTAATCCAAAAGGCAACCGAACTAGGTGCCACCGAAATAACACCCTTATTTAGCGAGCGAACCGAGATCAAACTAAAAGGTGAGCGACTAGAGAAAAAACTCAATCACTGGCAACACATCAGCATTAGTGCCTGCGAACAATGTAATCGCAACAAACTAGCAACCGTGCATTCGCCACGGAATATTGAAGCATGGATTACTGACAGTGCCGCTGACAAAAAATTTGTACTGCATCACCGCACTGATCAGAAGCTCGATAGCAGCGAGAGCATCAACAGCACAGCGTTATTGATTGGGCCTGAAGGCGGGCTAAGTCAGCGAGAAATTCAATTAGCACAGGATAATGAATTTAATGCGCTGCAATTGGGACCAAGGGTATTGAGAACGGAAACTGCACCGCTGGCTGCGATTACTTTGTTGCAGTATGTTTGGGGTGATTTTTAGGTGCAGCTATAAATAAGCAGTTAGGATAACGACTTCGATTCCCTGCTTGAAAAAAGAGGCGAGCTTATCTGGCACGTGGGAGCACTCAGAAAAACAGTCAACCTTAGTCATAGCACTTGCGGCAACGGATACGCGCTACTAAAACCATTTGAACGAATTGGAAACAACTATAGCTTGATAGCGTTCAGGCTTTCACCGTGACGTGCATTTATCAATACTGACTATCGAAGAGGCATTTCACCAAGGGCGCTATACGATTTGGACAGACGGTTTGGGAACAGCATTCTTTCTTTGAGATTACATTACTGAACAGGCAAAAGCTCCTGCCATAGACATATTCTAACAAACGTATAAAGCTGGTATAGTTTAGACACAAACAAAGATGAAAATAATGGTAACTATGGCGGATAACTATTTAAATAGCTTAAGCCCAACCGAAACAAAAAATGATGCTAGTACTTTCGTTTTTAAGTTCTTTTACTTATTTTGATAATAAATTTTAGGGATGATTATTGTGAAATTATTTAAAGTATTAATTTTTTTGTTTTTCTCTGTCTTGGCATGCAACTCATCATTTTCAGATGTGAATGTAAAAAAACTCAATAAGTACAAATGGATTGAGGTAAAAACCGATAACTATCATGTAATAACTAATGCAACGGAAAAAAATGCATTAAAAATGATTAAAGATATCGAAAATTTTCATTACTTTGTTGCCGACCTCCTCAACACTACAAAAACTACATTTAAGCAACGTGTCCCTATTATTTTGGCTAAAAACTCGACTTCCATCTCTTCATTAGGTATTCCAAAAGACTACTCCGGGGTGTTCGTAAGACGTCAACAAGAAGAGGTTATATTCGCTAATGCACAAGGGTTCCGAAGTGCAGATCGCGGCAGCAGTAACGGCCGAAGCACTGTTTTGCATGAACTCGTACATCTATTTCTGTATGGGGTAGAGCTACCTATGGCCCTACCACCTTGGTACAACGAGGGCATAGCGGAATATCTTGGAACCTATAGAGAGAGATCAGGGAAAATATTGTTAGGCGACATGACAATTCTCCAGCATCGTTTTTATACCCTCCTAGACCCCCTTAATAAAGTTAAAGGTATAGACTCAGAATCTTTATTTAACGTTGATCAGGCTGGCCTTTCGATAAAGAATAAGAACACCAGTTCTGAATCTAAATTTCTGTCCAAGTTTTATGCTCGCTCAGTAGCTGTTATTCATTACTTAAACTCTGACCCCGCTCGACGAAATAAAATGTATCAATATTTGTTTTTGTTAAAGAAAGGCTATGCTGTTGAAGAAACTTTTTCTCACGTTTTTAAAATGAGTTTTTCTGAATTTGATGATCTTGTCGAGGATTACATTAATGGCCGAACTATCGTAGCTAGAGGATTTAATATAGGTAAAGGCGGTATAGAATTTCCTGCCGTTGAATATGAGGTGAATTCTCTCGAATCTCGTAATGCGATGATTGCTATTGTTGATAATATTTCATATTTATCGGATACGTTTCTTGGTGAAGGTACTCGGGACGCCATGTATACGGACTTAGAGGCGTTATATCCTGGAATACTAGAGTGATTTAAAAACTTAGCGTCTACATTCAATATCTGAAGAGGTTTTATAAACTGTCTTTATCGTCGCATCAATAAAGCTTATAAAATTTTTTGCTCTTGAGAAAAAATTCTCAGCTCAATCACATCCAGGATCTCTTACTCGACTCTACTTTAAACAGACTCTCATCTATCATTTGATAAGCCAGTGACTCTTTAATCATAGGTATTTTAATCGCGCCTGATGCCAGTATAAATTGAAGCGATGCGAGTTGGTGGCGCTTCATCAATCTGTTTTGAATAAACTGGCTTTGCTGAATTTTATAAGCCGGAAAGCAAATATAATCGACGCCTATCAGCCCTTGCCGTAAATATACAAACTCATCATCATTTGTTATGCCCCAGCGCTTCCAGCGCAATACCACCAAAGCACTGCATAAAATAAATACGGCGGTTAAAACGCCAGTTAACATTAATTTGTCATTGTAATAAGTGGCGCCTGCTGTTAATAACCACAATGGAAAAATCTTAAAGCCAACATTGCGTAATATAAAACGTTTGCTAATAGCGGTGAATGTATTTTGGCTGATGCACATTTTTAGCTGATTGCTTGGGTAGGCGTCATCAATTAATAATTGAGATTCTTCCGGGTTAATGGATGGCACCAATATTTTATTACTGTTAGCAGAAATATTG
>CALBVI010000246.1 GCA_937969395.1 uncultured Spongiibacteraceae bacterium
TATGCGAAGACAGTTAGAAGCTAACGGCTATCGCTGCGTTAACACGGTTTATGAACATGGTGAATTTGCCTTGCGCGGTGCCATCATGGATATCTACCCCATGGGTAGCAAGCTGCCTTTTCGTATCGATTTGCTCGATGATGAAATTGACACATTACGCACCTTTGATCCTGAAACGCAGCGTACCGTCGCTCAAGTCAAAAATATCAGCCTATTACCAGGCAAAGAGTTTCCCCTCGACGAGGCGGGAATATCGCTATTCCGTAATCAGTGGCATGACAACTTTGACGTTGATCATCGCAAATGCCCTATTTATCAAGATGTCAGCCAAGGTATTGCCCCTGCCGGTATCGAATATTATCTACCGCTATTCTTTGAACAAACCTGCACTTTATTTGACTATTTGCCTACCGACACTCACATCATCACTAGTGAAGGCCTAGAAGGCGCGGCGGATCAATTTTGGCGCGACCTGCATGGCCGCTATGACGATTTAAATATCGACGTTCAACGCCCACTTCTGAATCCGCAAAAACTTTTTGTACCTACGGTGCAACTATTTACGGCTATCAAACAATTTCCTCGCGTGGTATTACATCGAGAACAACAAGATGACAACGCGATCAATTTTACCACCAGCCCACCACCGTTTCTGCATATTGACAGTAAGGCTGACCGCCCGCTCAATCAAATAGAACAATTACTCAACGATACCAGCGCCAGAGTTTTACTCTGCGCCGAATCCGCTGGCCGCCGTGAAAGCTTAATTGAACTACTGCAACGCCACGATATCGCACCAAAAACTGTCGATAATTGGCAAAGCTTTCTTACCAGTGATGACGCCTTGGCGATCACCATCGCGCCACTAGAAACAGGACTAAGCCTCAATCAACAAATAGAAGTTATTGCCGAACCGCAGCTCTTTGGTCAGCGCGTTATGCAAACCCGCAGACGCCGAAAATCACAAGATGCTAGCGAAGCGGTTGTTAAAAATCTTACCGAACTCAGCATCGGCGCACCGGTTGTCCACCTTGACCACGGTGTTGGCCGTTATCGCGGACTAGAAGAAATCACTATTGATGGACAGGATAACGAATTCCTTATGCTGGAATACGCTGACGGTGCGAAACTCTATGTACCGGTTTCATCACTCCATCTAATTAGTCGATACAGTGGTGCGGATGCTGACGGTGCCCCACTACACCGGTTAGGCACCGAGCAATGGAGTAAAGCCAAACGCAAAGCGGCAGAAAAAATTCGCGATGTCGCCGCGGAGCTTTTAGCTATTTATGCCAAACGCGCAGCCAGACCAGGGGAATCTTTCGACTACCCCGAGCAAGACTACGAAAAGTTTTCCGCGGCTTTTCCTTTTGAGGAAACCCCCGACCAGGAAAGCGCCATCAAAGCTGTTATAGCGGATATGAGGGCTAAAACGGCTACTGACAGATTAGTCTGCGGCGACGTCGGCTTTGGCAAAACAGAAGTCGCCATGCGCGCTGCATTTATCGCCACCCATAACAGCAAACAAATTGCGATTTTAGTACCTACTACATTATTAGCACAGCAACATTATGAATCGTTTAAAGATCGCTTTGCCGATTGGCCGGTAACGATTGAAGTGTTATCTCGTTTTCGCAGCAACAAAGAACAAGAAGATGTTCTGCGCCGCGCAGCAGATGGCCAGGTCGATATTCTTATTGGCACACACAAATTATTGCAAAAAGATGTGAAGTATAAAAACCTCGGCCTCGTCATCATTGATGAAGAGCATCGCTTTGGTGTCAGACAAAAAGAAGTTTTAAAATCACTGCGGGCAGAAGTTGATATTTTAACCCTGACCGCCACACCTATTCCCCGCACATTAAATATGGCGATGTCTGGGATGCGGGACTTATCGATTATCGCAACGCCCCCAGCGCGCCGCCTGTCCGTTAAAACTTTTGTACGGCAATGGGATAAAGGCATTATTAAAGAAGCCGTCATGCGTGAGATTTTACGCGGCGGACAAATTTATTATTTACACAACGAAGTTAAAACGATCGAAAAAGTTGCTCGTGATTTAAAAGAACTTATTCCCGAAGCACGGATTGGTGTTGGCCACGGGCAGATGCGCGAACGCGAACTTGAACAGGTCATGACGGACTTTTATCACAAGCGCTTTAATATTTTATTGTGCACCACCATTATTGAAACCGGCATAGATATCCCCAACGCCAATACAATTATCATCAATCGCGCCGACAAATTTGGCTTAGCACAATTACATCAATTACGTGGGCGCGTTGGACGCTCTCACCACCAAGCTTATGCATACTTATTAACACCCGGCGAAAAAAATGTCACACCGGATGCAACCAAGCGACTAGACGCGATTAGCCAAGCACAGGACTTAGGTTCTGGTTTTATGTTGGCGACTCACGATTTAGAAATTCGTGGTGCCGGTGAATTATTGGGGGATGATCAAAGCGGACAAATACATAGCATCGGCTTTACCCTCTATATGGAAATGCTAGAGCGTGCAGTCAATGCTATTAAAGAAGGCAAAGACGTTTCTTTTGAAGACAGCTTTAGTGCTGGCAGTGAAATTAATTTACGCCTACCGGCATTAATCCCCGATGATTATTTGCCTGATGTACACAGCCGATTAATTCTGTACAAACGTATATCCAACGCCAAAAATGAAAACGAACTGAGAGAGCTACAAGTCGAAATGATTGATCGCTTTGGCCTGCTACCACCCGCGGTTAAAAACTTATTTAGCACGACGCAGTTAAAGCTACTTGCCCAAGCGATCGGCATTACTAAAGTCGAAGCCTCTAATACCGGTGGTAAATTAGAGTTTGCCACCAACACCCAAGTAGAACCTATTGCATTGGTGCAACTGGTACAAACTCAACCAACTACATTTCAATTGGCTGGGGCTACTGCGCTGCGTTTCACAGAACCACTTGACGACTATGAACAACGCATTAATTTTGTTGAATCACTGATACACTCACTGACGCCAAAAGCAACTAACTGAACTATTAGCTAAATTACAACCTAAACTACAACTTACAAGTAGACAATTTCGAAGCCATGAATTTAATAGCCAATAACAAGATGCGCAAACCCATTACCCCGCTTGCGCCATTAAAAGCAGCGGTCGTTTTTTTTATTTCAGCACTGGCAGCAACTAGCGGTTTTGCGCAAACCTCCAATTCGGCGGCGGCAGAGCAAGAGGAATGGCATCAAGTTGAAATCATAGTGTTTGCAAACACCAACGAGCTAGCAGCTAGTAACGAAATTTGGCAGACACCCCAGGGTCTAAACTACCCATCGGACAGCTTATACCTTCAATCATCCGGCACCACCGATACAGAAAACACTATCCCGCCAGCGCCAGCTGCCAACAGTAATTTCTCGTTTAACAATAATAATATTTTCCCTATAAATCAGCAGCCAAGCTTTCTGCAATCAACAGCTCCTGCTGATGACAGAGAGCAGCCTTACACCCTATTGACCGATGATCAACTAACACTAAAAACTGCCGTTCGAAGATTGAACGCCCAACGGGACTTCAGAACGCTTTTTCATGCCGCCTGGCGACAACCTATTGCCAGTAGAGCAGCAGCCAAAAGCATTATTATTAATGCCGGTGAAAGCTTTGATAATCACTACGAACTAGAAGGCACCATTAAAGTGGGATTAGAGCGCTATCTTCATATTGAGACCGACTTATGGCTTAGCAGCTTTGTCAGCAATATTGGCCTCACGGATAATCCTTGGCCGGTATTACCCAAAAGACCTAGCAACCCAATTGAAACAGCACAAAATACACTAAGTAACCAGTTGCCTGCCTCGATGGAAAGTTCACTGCTACAGCTATTCGGCAATCAATTTTCTGTTGAACGCACATTGGTCTTACGCCAACAACGCAGAATGAGAAGTGATGAGCTCCACTATATCGATCATCCATTAATGGGGGTGCTAGTTAGAGTTTCCACTTATGAAAGACCAGAACCCGAAGAAGAAGAAGAAGAAGAGATAGAAGCTAATCCAGAGAGCCCATCAACTGAATCACCGGCAACCGAAAACGCCGAAGCCGCACCATCAACTGCACCGATAACTATCAATTAGCAATTATCGATCAGCAGCTATCGATCAATAACAAACGATAACAGCGGCCAGCTTTGAGTCATAAAGAGATACACGATAACCAAGAAAAGTGACGACGCTTAAGTATCCAATCTAGACTAAAGCTTCGTTATAGCTAGCTGTAACAGCTGACGTACCGTAGACATGCCACCATCAATAACTCGATGAATATCTTCCATCGTTATCGCCAAATCGCTCTTACCAGCAGCGGGATTCACCACCAAGCAAATACTCGCATATTCAATACCCAGCTCCCTAGCTAATGCCGCCTCGGGCATTGCTGTCATACCAACAATATCACAGCCATCTTGCTCTAATCGTCGTATTTCAGCCGCAGTCTCTAAACGCGGCCCTTGGGTTGCCGCGTAAGTAGCTCCATCAACAATAGCGATATTGAGTTCATCAGCCGCAGCACTTAAGACGTTACATAAACGCTTGCTAAAGGGCTGAGTAAAATCGATATGCTGTGTTACGGGGTTAAAGGCAGTACCAATTAATTTTTCAAAGGCTACTTTTTCGCTATCGATACACTGATAGTCATTACAATCAACACCATCAAAATAACTATGCTCTCGCCCGTATGTATAATCTACGACCTGATCTGGAATCACAATCGCACCTGCCGGCATATTACTATTAATACCACCTACCGCATTGACAGCAATTACGTTTTTTATCCCCAGCCGCTTCAGCCCCCACAAATTGGCTCGATAATTCACCTTATGCGGAGGAATACTATGAGGCTGGCCATGACGTGGAATAAACGCCAGCTGACAGCCTTCATGATTGGTACAAATAATAGGAGCAGACATAGCACCAAATGGCGTATCGACGCTATCAACACCCTCACCTTTGGCAAACTCATTAAGACCGGTGCCGCCAATAATAGCTGTCGTTGCAGATGTTTTTTCAATCATTAAAAGCTAAGCCCCTTGCCCTTCTATACGGCCTTCAATATTCCCTTCAATAACCTCAATCGGATCAGAAAGTTTTAATGTTGAGGTCGGGAAAGCGATATCAGCACCATGCTCAGCAACAATATCTAAGATTTGCAAAAGGACACGCTGCTTCACTTCATGATACTCAACCCAATTAATCGTTTTGGTGAAGGTATAGACAAAGAAATCTAATGAAGAGGCAGCAAAGGCATTAAAATTAACAATTAACGTTTGCCCGTGATCTATATCTGGATGCTGCTGCAACATAACTTTTACCGCTGCGACAATATCCGCCACTTTATCGGCATCGTCATAACGCAAGCCAATCGTTTCATAAATACGACGGTTACTCATTCTCGAGGGGTTTTCGACCGATATATGTGTAAAGGTTGAATTAGGCACATACAGCGGCCGTTTATCAAATGTACGAATTCGCGTTTGTCGCCAGCCAATATGCTCAACAGTCCCTTCAATTTCCTGATCAGGTGAACGCACCCAATCACCAACAGCAAAGGGCCTATCAAGATAAATCATTAAGCCGCCAAAAAAGTTAGATAATAAATCTTTAGCCGCAAAACCAATCGCAATACCGCCGACACCACCAAAAGCCAAAACACCAGAAATGCTGTACCCCAGGGTTTGCATCATCACCAGCAGCGCAG
>CALBVI010000247.1 GCA_937969395.1 uncultured Spongiibacteraceae bacterium
ATAACCGACTAAGGATTGAGTGATTAAGCCAAGACCAACAATGGTGATGATGAAGTTAAATAATCCACCAATAACAGGAAGGTTGATCATCACAAAAACAATGATTAGGCCAATAAGCAAGGTAACAAATAGACTTTTTTGTTGTTGAAAAACCATGTGACCAATAATTGAGGCCAGTATTATTTTTGCAAAATAAATCGCTGACACCCATGCAAAAAATAAAATAATGGTAAGCGGAATGCCGATAATTGTGATAGCCAGCAAGAGCATAATGACGGGCAGTGAAATTAAGGCCAAGAAGCCTATGCCTGCAGTTTTAAAGCCGCTGATACCAGTGATTGATGGTGTGTTGCGGGCGCTGGGTATAAGCCATAAAAGAATCATGCCTATAATTAAGGTACTGATAAAGTAGAGCGTTTTACCTATATAAGATGTTTTTTTAAAGAATTGGTTTTCATGTTTGTGGTGGTCGGTTTTTTTCAAAAATTGGGACTGACCTATCACTGTCGATGTTGGCGATTGTTGTAAATTATCTTCGTCGTTGGAATGGAAATTGAGGTCGCCGCCAATATAGGCGTTACCAAGCAAACTGACACTTTCCGCTAGTGCTTCAAAATCGTTGCTAACAGAACCGCTTAGTTCTATGTCGTGACTGAAACTTGTTAAATCTTTGCCGACACTGCCAGCAATGGATGATTTCTCTGTCGCCATCGTGAGGTTTTGTTTTATCACTGATTGACGATTGATGTTTAAATCTCTAGAAAATCCCCATACATCGCCACTAATGTTGGCATCGATTAATTCAACCGTTCTTGCCGCGCCGAGAAAGCTGCCTTTAACTTGTCCGCTAACGGTTACATCTCTAGTAAAAGTAAATAAGTTGCCGGAGATGACGCCGTTAATAATGACTCGCTCAGCAAACGCTATTAGGTCACCATTGATCGTGCCGTCGACGATAATAGTATTGCCACTGGCGATAACAGTGTCATTAATAATTTCATTATTTGCAATGGTAATAGTTTTTTCATCGTTGCGAATATCGAGCGCGTGAGTTACTTGCGGCGTAAAAAAACCAGTGCTAATAATGACCATTATTGAGAAGCAAAGGCTCTTCATTGTTGATGAGTTTGAGGATGAATGACGTGAAGATATTAACCAGAAAGCACCAGCTGTAAATGAGGTTATAAAAACTAATTGGATAAGCTGGTTGAACATTGTGGTTCCCTCTTGTGAAATAGATAAAGCATAATCCATCGTTGAAACAAATCCGTCAAATGCCAGCGAAGAGGGCAGCCAAGAAAACCATTGCGCAGTAAAATCGCTGTGCAATGAAATCCATAGTAGATTGACTAAATAAGCAGTAACGCCTATGAGTGCTGCGGCAATAGCCGTATCGCTAAAGTTGCTAGGTTTTTTAAAGGCGGGTATTGCTATTGCGCTACTGTCATAAAGTGCGTCGGTAATTAGCTGCTTTTCCTCTAAGAGCCGATCCATTTTAATTTGGCATGCGGGGCACGTTTTTAAATGCTTGTTAATAATTAAAGCTTCATCGTTGTCGAGTGCATTGTCGGCATGCATCGAATATTGCAAAGTCGTTGGATGATTCATAGCTGAATATCTCCGTTCGATATAAGTAAGCGCAATTGCTGTTTTGCTCTAAGTATTAAAACGCTGACATGGTTGCGGCTAATAGCTAGGTCGTTGGCAATTTGTTCATAGCTAGCATCACTAAAATAAGCGAGTGTTAACGGAATACGGTATTTGTCCGGCAATTCATCAATCACAGCGGTTAGTGCGGTTTTATTTTCATTGTCGATAAGGCCATCAAGTGGTGATTGATCATTGGATTCAATTGATTCTAAGCTGCGTTTTTCATCATCAAAGGCGTCGTCACTAAGCCATTTTGACAATCTGTTTTGCTTGCGCAGTAAATCTATACAGTGGTTATTGGCTATTGTTGCTATCCATGGCCAAAAACTCTTTTGCGGGTCATATGAACTTAATTTTTTGTAGGCGCGCATAAATGATTCCTGAGTCGCATCTTCTGCCAAAGCTACGGAATTAAGCAACCGTCGACAAAGGCCGAATACACGAGGATAGTGCTCGTTGTATAGCTGGTTAAAGCTAGCTTTTGCCGTCATCGTACATTCCATGCAGGTTTAATAAGTTATACGGCATGATTGCGTTTTTATTACATAACTTTGATTAAAATAATCAAAAACTAAATATACACAAAATTGTTGGCTACTGAACTTGTATCTTATTAATAAGGCGATATAGTCGCTGCGGTCAGATAACGGCTTTGCAAATGGTTGTGCTGATGGTTGTGTCGATGGTTGTGCTGACAGTTACCTTGCATAGCTAAATTGAGGGTGGTGAGTATGTTAAGTCGAATGATTAGGGTCGTATTGATGATAGCAGTCATGTTATTGGCTGGCTGTGGTGGCGATAGTACTGATCAGCAAGATGAAGCCTCCCACGACATTCAGACTGATACTCGCTCTGAAAGCGATGGTGCTAAAGTATCGACAGGCATTGTTCCGCAATATCAGCTAGACGCTTTAGATAACGCAGGTGATGTCGAAACACTGCTATTAAAAGCGGATAAAGAGAGACAGAAACTGCTCGAAAAGCTGTAGCTTTGCCAATAGCGCCAATTTGAAGCTAGCTGTCAGCAGGTTTAAGACTGTTCAATAAACAGCATTAAAATAATATTGACGTAAAAAGACCCATTCTATGAAAGCATGTTTTAGCAGTAGCCATTTCTCTATCAAGCATATTCTTTTTTTTCTCAAGATAGCTCTCTGCTTACAGTTGCTCGCTATAACGTCAGTTAATGCTCAGCAATCGGATGATAGCGATGCTCAATTTGCAGATGCTAAATTTGTAGGTGCTAACAGTTGTAAGGGCTGTCATTCGGAACAGTTTCAGCAGTGGCAAAGCTCCCACCATCAGGCATCTATGTTGGAGGCGTCTGTCGATA
>CALBVI010000248.1 GCA_937969395.1 uncultured Spongiibacteraceae bacterium
ACCAAACCGCAGCCGTCGGTAAATGGCACTTAGCTGATAGTAATAATGGCGCACTAAAGCACCCATTATTAGCTGGCTTTGATCACTACTCCGGTAGTATTCGTGGTGGCGGTGTTAGCACTTATACTGCATGGTCGAAAGTCGTCGACGGCAGCACACCTGCCGGCAATACCAATTATGCCACCAGTGACACCGTTAACGACGGCATTGCATGGCTAGATAAAGTCGATCAAAACGACCCTTGGTTTTTATGGGTTGCTTTCAATGCACCGCATACGCCTTTCCACATGCCGCCAAAAGAACTTCTTACCAGCAAAGCTCGCGATCTTGACCCCAACGGTGTCAATGACGATAGGCACGCTTATTACAACGCGATGATTGAAGCGATGGACACTGAAATAGGCCGCCTACTCAATAGCCTTGATGAAGAAACACGAGCCAATACCTATGTGATTTTTATGGGTGACAACGGTACCCCAGGTCAAGTTACAGTAGCGCCATTCACTAGCGCCAAAGCCAAAGGCACATTGTATCAAGGCGGAATTAATGTACCCTTTATGATCGCCGGCCCCGGCATCAAAAAAGGACAGGTCAGTAAATCTCTTGCAAACTCGGTTGATTTATTTGATACCGTTATTGAATTATCGGCTATAAAATCAACAAGCAACACAGCTTTGCACTCAGAAAGCCTCACCCCCATTTTGTTTGAGGACGAGAATGCCGTTATTAGAAACATTGCTTACGCTGACACCTTTGGCGTTGTCGGGCGAAATATAGCCGATGCCCGCACTATTCGTAATACTGAATACAAACTCATTCAAGATCATCACAGAAACACCGAGGAACTCTACAACCTTAACGCTGACCCCTACGAAGATAACAACCTACTGGCAGGTAAACTGAGCACTCAAGACCAGCAACACTACGATCAGTTAACCGCTGAAATAAAACAACTCACAGGAAAATAAATAATAAACGTCATCAAAGCCTATCAACAGTCGGTTTTTAAGCGGTGAAGTAGTAGAATTCACCGCTTTCACTTCTTTGCTAAATGCATGCCTGTATTCAATTCATACAGACCGCGTAGCTAATAACAAAACCATGTAGATCGACAAAATGACTGATATTGACTTCGACAAAATCGAACAAAAAAACCTACAAAAACTCATCGAGATGGAAAAGCCTGACGTGTTTGGTCTTTCTTTTGTTAAACGCTACCTACTGCTCGGCGAAGACCGTGCCATAAGTTTGATCGAACGAGGGATAAAGGAAGATAAGTTAGTTCAAGTGGAAACAGATAGCTGGGAAAATACTTATCGCTTAGCTTAATTAACAGCGAATAAACGCAATTAATCAGCTAAAAAAACGCCAGCTCTATTCAAGCTGGCGTTTTTTTAAAACTATTTTATAGATAACTAACTATCTTCGCTATCAGCATAGAAGTCTTTACGAGCAATAAACATAGCCGTTATCGGTACCGCCGCTTGTAAAATATGACGGAACTCAGCTTCCCAAGTAGGCGCAGCCAATGACGAGTTAAATGGCATCCCCACCCAAAATGGCGCGTAATAACCAACCAGAGCAATCAAAGTTAAGCACCACGTTGCCGGGTTGCGAAACCAAGCTTTACCAAAGAACACAACCAACATGATAGTAATGGTGGAAATATCGCCTACAGCCTCACGCAATGCATGGTACCAAGCGTGATCAGCACCACCTGGGTGGTCTACTGAAATTCTGAATAATGGGTCACCAATATGATTGAAGGTTTGCATTAAACTTTCGGCACCTACAACAATACCGATTAAAATCAGCACTCTAGCAATATTAAGTTTACTCATGTTTTACCTCTTTTTTTATTGTCTGATAGGCCAGTTTACACCTAAATCTATTTTTACAGCTCGCTTTTTTATAAATTGCTGATGCAGCTAATTACATTTTCTGCGAGTAGAAGGTCCACCTTAAGCAGGACGAATAAACAACAACACAATAGACTCGGAGCTATTGCGGCCTTGTATTAACTTACAGCGGTGATTTGGATAGAGCCATCAATAACTACAATCAACTTAAACGGACAGGCAATATTTTAAGATAAATCTGCAATAAAAAAAGGGTTTCGTTATCTTAAGATTCTTTATTTATTATGGTCAAAAAAAAACGATGCACCGAGGTACACCGTTTTGTATAACCAATACTTGTTAATAAGTACTTATAAATTATTCACCAAATCTATAGGTATATTGCAAGTAAGCTTCACGACCACGGCCAAATACATTGTAAACAGCAGTACCAGGACCTGTATTTACAGATGTATTCACGACATCTTCCTCATCCGTTAAATTACGCACGCCGAAAGTAAGTTCCCACGGATCATTTACAGGAGTGTAAGTAAGTACATAATTTAAACGAGTAGTTGCATCGACCTTGTTCAAATCGTAATTGGCGATAGATGAAAACTGCTCTGACTCATAAAACACATCAATGCGGTTGCGGAACTCAGCACCGCTATCCATGAAGTATGAGTAATTCGCACCTAGGTTAATTTGCCACTCTGGCGCGTGAGGTAACGTAATATCCGAATCATTGGTGATTATTTTTTGCAGGTTTGTACCTGTATTAATGATGAACTGACCATCTCCGGTAGTAATTTCTTCCAACTTAGCATCGAGATAACCAATAGAGCTATCAATTCGGAAGTTATCAGTCACCACATAGTTTGCTTCCACCTCAAATCCGCTAATTTTAGATTCACCAATATTCGCGATTGTAGCAACGTTACCGCCTGTTGTTGGATCAAGGGCAGTCGCATTAATTTGCTGATCTGTGTAATCGGAACTAAAGACAGCGAAGTTGGCACGTAAACGGCCATCAAGCGCTGTGGTTTTTAGACCAAATTCAATCGATTCAACAAACTCAGGATCATACTGCACGTCGTTAAAGTCCAAACCCGATCCAGCTGGTGTGCGAGCTGGGAAGCCACCATTTCTGAATCCATCGGAGAATTGACCATAAAGCATTGCATCATCGGTCACATTCCAAGCAAGGTTTACCAGAAAGCTAGACTCTTTAATGTTCTTTTCGCCCTCAAGAACAGTACTAATAACACCTTCTTCTTCCTCAACCTTATTAATTAACACTTCTTTATTGTCTTCCGTTTGACGACCTCCCAGTGTTAACGCAAGAGTCTCGGTGACATCGATACTCAATTGACCAAAAAAAGCTTCCGAAGTGTTATCGACATTTCTGTCTTCAACACCCGCTGTTGGTAAAAAGTCTCGGTCATTATTACCCGCTGCCGGAGCCAATGGAAAAACGGTTCTCACTACCTCAACACCATCTTCTTCTTGATAGAAAGCACCGGCAATCCAACTAATACGATCATTGAAATCACCGTTAATGGTAATTTCTTGTGAAAACTGGTCCTGTTCAAAATTTTCATTGATATTAGACGCAAGATATATTGCAGCAGGGCTACCATTTAAGAAAGATGATTCAAAACCCCTCCATGCACTGATGGAGTTAATAGTGAAAGATTCAGCTTCCCATGTCATCCGCGCAGAATAACCATAAGCATCCAAGTCTTGATTATCAGGTCTAATCATATTGCCTTCGCCATCAAACCAGGCTTGGTTGGAACCGTCTCTTGAACCCGCCCAAGCATTGCCGAGACAGCTCAAATTTGAATCTCGATAAGCCTGCGTAGTCGAACAATTAGCATCGCCGGAGATATAACCCAATGCT
>CALBVI010000249.1 GCA_937969395.1 uncultured Spongiibacteraceae bacterium
CAAATGACGCTGAAGCTTGAAAGTTCTTACCCATTCCCATTTGCGAAGTATGGCTTAGAAAACCACGTACTGTTCCTTCGTTATAAATTGAATAAGCAAAAACATGAGAAAGCGCCTGGTCTGCCTGAATATGTTTGCCGCCTTTGCCAATAATAACGGCTAGTTCGCCTTCCCAATCGAGAGTGTCTGTAACAGAGGGTACAAGTAGCGGTTGATTGGCTGCCACGTGGTTTCTCGCCAAGCGTAAAAAGACGATAGGGTATTCTGACTTTTTAGCACCCACTTCTTCTGCATGGTCTTTGTAGTTCATGCCAATACCAAAAATAGCATCTGGGTTCACTGGTGGCAGAAGATCAATGTCATCATAATTGAATTTTTCTAGACGCTCTTGCGCAGAGATGAGTTGCTTACGCGCATCAGGCTCTTGTTTGATGATATCGAGGATGGTCTGAGGCATGTTTGAATCTGTTGGATCTACTGATAATACGGTTTGCCCATCGTCCTGTAACCAGCCCAGTCTTTCTAAACCTGCGTGTTTAAAAGTTAGAAGTTTCAAAGTTATCCCTCTCATGAATGAGTAATAAATAGCGTCAATCAGTTAAATCTTATCAGGCACTAATAGCTATTGTTGAAAATTAGTCTTGTGTATCGACTTAGTAAAAATTAGTTTCGCCAAACAGCCTTGTGTTAAGGCTCAATGATGGGGTGTAAATGATAATGCTTTGCATTATAGCGATATCAACAAAGCAAGCAAAGAGGAAGTGTTTTTTATGCAGCTGTGTTTATTGGTAGAGCTTACTTGTCAATGCGGTAACTGCATTTTCTACGCGTAAAATACGCTCTCCCAGATGAATACCATTAAATCCGGCGTCAATAAGCTTGTTAACTTCATAGTCAGTAAACCCGCCTTCTGGCCCGATAGCTAGTACACTGCGTTGGTTAAAGGCGTGCGGGCAGGCATGACCTATGCCTGGATGCGCTATAAACCCTTGTGAGTCAGTCATTAAGCTAGGTAACTCATCTTCAACAAAAGGCTTGAATAATCGCTTAAACGTAACCTTAGGCGGAACAGTATCTTTGGCTTGTTGTAAACCAGCGATTAAGTAGTTGTCTACGTTTTCTGGGTTCAGAGCAGGGCTTTGCCAAAAACTTTTTTCAACTTTATTACTGTTAATGATAATCAACTGCTCAACGCCCAACTCAGTGATTGAGCGAAAAATTCGTCGAATCATTTTTGGTCGTGGCAGAGACAGTATGATTGTAAGCGGTAGTTTTGGCGGTGGGGCATCAGTGAGTGTTACCTCAATGTCGACATAAGTATCGGCTATTTCACTAATGACGCCACTACCGATTAAACCGTTTAATTGCCCTACTTTAACGGTGTTACCTTTTTCAGAACGATGAATCTTTTTAATATGATTAAAACGGTCATCGGTCAGCCTGACAGTTCTATCGCTTAAGAAATCTTGCTCAAATAAAATAATAAGATTCATGGTGTTGGTGTTACTTTTTGGATTCAAGTAATAAATTTCTTAATAGTTTATTTAATGTTTTTAAGAAACGTTTTAATGACTTTCTTGAGCAGATTCTAGGTCATCGTCCTCATAAACAGGCTCAGCCCATAAGTCATATTCATCGGCCCCTGTAATCGTGACTAACAATGCATCACCGGCGTATGTGTCAGTGAATCCATCGAGATAAACTTTGCCATCAATTTCAGGCGCGTCTGCATAGCAGCGGCCAATGGCACCGTCGCCGTCAACTGTATCAATCAGAACTTCCAATTGTTGGCCGATACGATTTTGTAAACGCCGTGCAGAGATACGTTGCTGGGTTTCCATGAAACGTTCCCATCGATCTTGTTGAATATCTTCAGGAACATGATCGGGTAAATCATTGGCCGTTGCGCCATCGACAGGGGAGTATTTAAAACAGCCAACGCGATCTAGTTGTGCTTCTTCTAGCCAGTCCAGTAATATTTGAAAATCTTCCTCAGTTTCACCGGGGAAACCGACAACAAAGGTCGAGCGAATCACTAGCTCGGGGCAAATTTCTCGCCACGCTTTTATTCGCTCCAACACTTTCTCTTGGTTGCCTGGACGCTTCATCAATTTCAAAATTTTGGGGCTGGCATGCTGAAAGGGAATATCTAAATAGGGAAGAATTTTTCCTTCAGCCATCAGCGGAATCACTTTATCAACATGAGGGTAGGGGTAAACATAGTGCAGTCGCACCCATACGCCCATTTCTCCCAACGCTTTACAGAGGTCCAGCATCCGCGTTTCGCGGGGTTCATTGTCTACAAATTCTAGTTTGTATTTTACGTCTACACCGTAAGCGCTAGTGTCTTGAGAAATAACCAATAGCTCACGTACGCCGCTGGCTACCAGCGTGCCAGCTTCCAAGATGACATCGCCGATAGGCCGACTGACCAAATCTCCACGCATGGCAGGGATAATACAAAACGTGCAGCGATGGTTGCAGCCTTCCGATATTTTTAAATAGGCATAGTGCTCAGGGGTGAGTTTAATTCCCTGCGCGGGAACTAAATCAATGTAAGGATCGTGTTCATCGGGAGACTTGCCCTCGATACGAGTAGGCGGTATGTATTGGTGAACCGCATTAAGGACTTGCTCATAGTCCGCAGGCCCCGATATGCTGAGAACATCTGGGTTAGCAGCTTTAATAGCCTCAGCGTCACTGCCTTTGCCCATGCAGCCGGTAACAATCACCTTGCCGTTTTCTTGCATCGCTTCTTCAATCGCGTCCATCGACTCTTGTTTGGCGCTATCAATAAAGCCGCAAGTATTAACCACGACAACATCGGCATTGTCATAGTTAGGGCTTATCTCATAGCCGTCAAGCTTAAGTTGAGTGAGAATTCGCTCAGAGTCGACTAAGGCTTTAGGGCAGCCAAGTGAAACAAATCCGACTTTGCGGCTAGGTTGAGAGTCATTCATAGAGTTAAATCAGGTTTGTTAAAGTGATGGCGATTATACGTTATAGGGCAGCCGCCTGCTAATGACCCAAAGCAGGCGATCTACTTTTTCTCAATATCTAACCCGTTAACGAACATTGTAGTCATTTGTGTACGACATAACAGACACTTGTACACGTCAAAAATAAAATTTATTAAAGCGCTACAACCTTCCAATAGACAAGAAGAAAGCAATCAATGGACCGATAAAATACAGGGTTAATCTCTCTCTTTAGAAGTGCTAATACCTCTCTCATCAGTACCTCCTGTAGTTATAGTTGTTTTTAACTTTGTCACAGTTTTAGCCTTTGTTTTTATATGCCCCAGCATACGGAATGACCACTGCTATACTTTTAGATTGTTGTATTTCTTGTGGGTTATTGATAATGAAAAATCTACGTTTAGTTGCTGCTGGCCATTATTTTCGCGTTGCCTTTATTGCATTGCTGAGTCTTTTCTTACTGGCCGCCTGTGGTGGTGGCGGAGGTGGTAGCGACGGAAGTAACAATACCCCCACAACAACCGAGGTTGAATTGTCCGGTGCCGCCGTAAAAGGGCCATTGGCACAAGCGACGATCAATGTTTATCAAGCCAACTTTTCTGCAATCGATGGTAAGGGCTCGTTAATTACTTCGGGCAATACCGATGACCAGGCGCAGATAGAAAATCTCACCATTAACTCTAATGTATCAGGCTGGTTGATTATTGAATTTTCAGTCACTGAATCAACGCTGGACCTGACGTCGAACGCAGCGCCTATTTATGATCGTCTAGTGACGGCCATTGATGTCGGTGATGTGACTAATGGTGATGCGCTTTATGCCAGCCCCTTAACAACCATGGTCGTTAGTTTGGCCTTGGCCAATGCTGATACTGGCTCTCCCTATAACGGCAACGGTAACGGCACGGTAACTAATGAAGAGTTTGCCGATGGCTTGTCGGTGGCTCAATCGCAGGTTAAGTCTACCTTGGGTTTTGGTTTGCCCACCGCTGTGGATATTTTTTCTACTCCGCCGATGGTAACTACCTCAACCCTATCGTCACAGTCACAAAGTGATGTGGCAGCCTATCGCCAAGCCATTGAGGCACTCGCAGCGGTAACGGATCAGCTCGCCACAAACTCAAGTGCCAATGACAGTGCGCAGGATATTTTTAATGCGCTGACCAGTGATTTACAAGACGGCACCATTGACGGTGCTAATAACGATGGCAGTATCGCAACGCTAGCAGCTCTTGATAACGATATTGCCACTACCTTGGCTGCTGTCGTGCTGGATGATTTAAGCATCCCCGGCACTAGCCTGTTGGTAAGTGACATTGAATCGGTGCTGGCAAATGAAACTGAAGATACGGGCACTGGCACAGATACCACCAGCCTTACGGATGGCTCGATTGATATTGAACCCGAAGCTATTAATCTAATCTCAGACATAGATGAGGATGGTGTTGCCGATGAAATCGATGACTTTCCTTTCGACCCTGAAGAAAGCGTGGATAGCGACGGTGACGGCGTAGGCAATAACAGCGATGTATTCCCCGATGACCCTACTGAAAGTGCCGATAGTGATGCCGATGAGGTGGGCGATAACGCCGATGCTTTTCCTTTTGACCCCAACGAAACCATGGATACTGACCTAGATGGTGTTGGCGATAATAGCGATGCCTTCC
>CALBVI010000250.1 GCA_937969395.1 uncultured Spongiibacteraceae bacterium
TGTTAGGCAAATCAATATCGAGCCTCTCAATGCACGAGGGAGCCTTACTTTATGCGTTGCTCTATTGCTCTTTACTCGTGGCGTTTCTATATCAGGCTTCATGATGTTGAAATCCTCTTATGTTGAAGTATCTTTATTCAGCTAGCTTTTCAGTACTTTTTTTAAACCACTGTAAGCTCCAACTAGACTGAAGCTAATAGCGAAATCTAACCAGTCAGAATCTAACTATCTCGACGCTAACTGTATCCAGCAACCGCTGGATTTAATCCTGACAATTCCATTTTTGAATAGCGCGCTCAGGAATCCAAATCCAATAGCGACTCAATTCTATCGTTTCAGTAAAGGTCGCTGGATCAGTCACGCTAATACTATAATCAAGTCGACTTTCATCTTCGGTCATCGTAAACCGCTCTATCAAATGAACATCTTTGCTTTGCGGAGTACCAACATCATCAAAAATAGGAGAATTTATTTTGTTAGTTTCAACCACTAGTGTGTTGCCCTCCCAAGTGCCAGTAGAATATCCGAGTTCAGAGGGAACAGCTTTTGAGTCATCGCCATTCATGTGAATTACACGTACTGCATCGTCTTCTTCGTAACGCAAAAGAATATCGTCGCCGCTACGAGAAAATGCCATCGGGTGTGGCGTAACCATAAGCAGTGGCATGCCTTTATTCCAACAGCTTAAAAGGTCTTCAGAAGAAGGATTAAATTGTGCCTTTGCTTCAGCCGCAGTTGGCGTCAACGGAAAATCTCCGTAGTAACTTAAGAACGCACGTGTGCTAGGAGGCGTACTCCAAACGCGAAAAATACCCTCAGCAGATTCGCGAGCTAAGCGTTTGCTATCTTCACTGGCTTTTGGATCAACAAACTGAGAACTACTGCGAGCACCGAAATAAGGTGCGGCACGAAAATCAAGTATCACCTCGGTACCATCTTCTCTCAACAAATTAGTCGGCGATAATTCAGTAGCGCCTTGACGAGATTTTTTTCCAAACAGAGAAATTTTCTCACCAACCTCAACAAGTGGATCTGTAATACCACGGTTCCGAAATGAACTAAGCGCTGCTAACTCAGCGTGCCACTGTTCAATTTCCCCCGATGAATTGGTGACAGATAGCTGCATATGAACATGGGGATTAGCCCACCTTAAACTCGTTACAACACCTTCAACTTCTACCGTTTTATCGGGAGAGAAAAAACCAAACCGAGCGTGATGGGCTTGTGCGAATGCGCTAACCAACAAGGCCGTAGCGACTAACCCTAATTTCAACTTATTCATATTGTCTCCTAGTAACAGACTCTACACTAAGTACTCTAACGAATAGTGTCTATCTTGATTTCAGGTTTATGCTTCACAGTCCCAATCGGCAATAATGCGCGCTGGCCGCCAGACAAACGTTCTTGCTAGCTCGAGAGGTTCAGTAAATACATAGGGATCCGTAATTGTAATTTGGTAATCAAGTCGCTCACCGTTATCAATCGGTGTAAAGCGCTCAATCAAATGCATGTTGTTACCTTGAGGCGTTCCGCGATCATCAAAATCACTTGAATCAATATTGGTCGTTTCAACAACTAACGTATCACCCTCCCATACACCCGTTGAATAACCGTACAGTGATGGCTCTATATTTTTATCGGCAGTTACCATATGAATTAAACGCTGAGCATCATCTTCTTCAAAGCGTAAAAGAATATCGTTTTCTGTACGAACAAACTCAATAGGTTGAGGGCTAACCATCAAATAAGGCATGCTTTTAGACCAACAGCTTTCGAGCTCTTTTTCGTGTGCCACCCATGTTGATTTAACTTTTATTGCAGCGTCGGTAAGAGGATAATTTCCCTTGAACATCGGAAAATCAGGATCATCAAGCGAAGAACTCCAAACACGAAAAATACCATCCGCTAATGTTCTCGCGCGCTTTTCAACTTCGTAATTACTAGCACTTTGCGCTAATACTTTGGCATTATTCTGACGTGCATAATATGAGCCTGCGGAAGCTTCAAGTATGACCTCGACACCATCTTCCAATAACAGGTTTAAGCCAGACATAGCTGGACGGTCACGGTAGGCCGGATTACCGTAAACTTTAACGCTATCACCAACTTTTACGAACGCGCTAGAATAACCGCGATTTCTAAATGAGCTTAATGCTGATAACTCAATATCCCACTCGGTACTTTTTTCTGTGTCATCAAAAACCTCCACTGAAAAACGTATATGAGGATTTCGCCAATGTACTTTAGTAACAACGCCTTCAATCTCAGCTGTCTTGGCCATATTAAAATAAGCCAACACACTGTGATGTGCCTGTGCAACATTACTCAACATTAAATGACTTAGTGCTAAAAATAAAAAAGCTAAATATCGATATTTCATATTGATAAATTAAGTTAGAAAATCTAACTCTCACAATCGTTTGAATTAAATGAAGTGGATATCCCGCGACAAGTAAAAAACTCAACGCGGGATATCAATACTCCTGTTAGAAGTTATAGCTAAACTTCACGCCCACTTCTCGGGGAGTGGCAACCGCAACATTCAAACCTGTTGTTCCCGTAGGTGGAATATTTCCAGGAGGAGGAAACGCCGCTTGCACTTCTTTACGATCTGGCGAGTAATGACCACCATAAGGCGTACGGTCGTCAGTTAGATTTTCAACATAGGCTTCGATTCTGAAATTATCAGTACCAATTCCTGCGCGTAAATTAAATTTAGTTGATGCAGGTAACCAGCCAGATTCGAACCAATCAAGGTATTGTTCGTCTTCATAGCGCATATCAAGTCGCGTAGACCATTCCCAACCATTATTCATTTGACGCGTGTAAGTCGCAGCAAGGCCAAATTGAAGTTCAGGAACTAAAGGAAAAGCATTTCCATCGACATCTGTACAAGGAAGAGCAACACCGCCTGGTAAGCTAAGCGCGCTATCGGCAAGACCAAAATCTGCGCCAATAGGTATACAAGCATTGTCGAACTCAGCGTTTAACTGCGTCAACTGTCCAGAAACAGTCAAGTTTTCGGTTACCAAATAGGTTCCTTCCAACTCGATACCTTCGGATGTTAAATCACCTGTATTTAGCGCACCACGAACCCGTAATGATGTCACGCCTACGCCCGATATATCCGGCAAGGCATTTAATGCATCGACCACATTGGCAGGAGTAGAGCCTTCAGGGAAAAAGAACATGTTTTGAGTTTCTGCATAGCCATCCGTTTCAATTCGAAACAGTGCCATATTCAGGCTCATACGGCCGTCAAGAAATGTACCTTTCATACCGACTTCGTAGTTATAAAGTACTTCTTCGTCTACAGAAATTAATGAGTCTAAAAACGGTTCAGCTGAGGAGTACGTTTCACCATCTACTTCCAAGCCTTCAAGCGCAGCAGCCAAAGAGCGCTGCTGAGTATTAACAGCCTGTGCATTAACCGTTGCTGGCTGAACCCCTTCTGCATACTGAGCATATAAACTGACATCCTCAGACATCGCATAAGTTAATGAAATACGAGGTAAAAACGTATTGGAATTTGCTTCCGGCAATAAATCATCCGTCGGATCTGGATCGTTTGCAGCAATATCATCCTGTTGATAACGACCTTCAAGCGACAAGGTAAGAGCATCGGTTAAATCATAAAATACACCGGTAAATACACCCATATTGGTAATATCTAAATTGGTATCACCACGCCCCGTACCTTCGTCCTCTGTTCCATTTAAAGTCGACGTTGGGTGCCTAAACCATTCTGTCGTATCGTTTGTATATTCATAGCTAGAAAAACCTAAGGTGTAACGAAGACGATCAGCGTCTGGCGACGTCCATATTAATTCATAATAACTTTCGTCAATTTCGCTATCAGTACCCATGTTAACCGCATTTCTTGAAGCGGGATTAAAATCTGCTGCACCACCTGTGGCGGTATTATCTTGGTCATCAATATCAAAAATAATATCTTCTGAAACAAATGATCTGAAGCTTAAGCTGTGGCCGTTATCAAAATCGTAATCAACCTCAAAAGCTAAACGCTCTCGCTCTAACTCCCAGCCTGGATCGCGAATACAATCCTGATAGGTTTCGCCTTCATTGAAACAAAAGTTACGCTCTAATACTGGGTCTTCAATATAATTCAATTCGCCCACATAGATGGGTGCACCACCTGCGGTAGGAGATGCAGTCACATTTGAATCTACAGCAGGATCAATATTGTAATCGGGAGCAGGACCATCATCTAATGATGTATTGGTATATCGCAATGTCATCGACAGTGCATCGCTAGGCTGAAAG
>CALBVI010000251.1 GCA_937969395.1 uncultured Spongiibacteraceae bacterium
TATTGAATTTACCGGTTGGTTTGCTCGGCTGCTCAACCCACTTGTGCGTAAAAGCTTTTTAGCCCGCTAATATAGGCTTGTGACTAACTTGATATAGCCTACGATCAAACACAAACATTACATCTAAAATACAAAAAAGCCCTCAGTGACTGCGAATTATTAACATCACAGTTGCTGAGGGCTTTTTAAAAACTACTTACTAATAACTAGATACTAATAACTAGATGCAACTACAAACCAATTTTAGATAACAAATCTGGATTCGTTACTAGATTTCTTACACCGTGGCCATGATCTTCGTTAAAGGTATTGCCTTCACACCACTCTCCGACGGAAGCAATATTTACCTTGGCAACTTTAGGACGCACACTCCACGAAACCTGCAGTGGCGAACCTTTTTCATTATAACCAGGACCCGTTGTCGAGCCTGCATATTGAACAGGCGCTCCCGTGTTGTTAGGAATATTCAACGCCTGATGCAATCCATTTTTAACGCCATGTTCTGTTAATGTACCAAAGTCCAAAGCATTTTTATCATTAACCAACACATACACTTGAGTCTCTACCCGCAATTGAGGGTTCATAATCGACTCACTCAAACAAGCACCTAATGTAGGGCCTGGTTCTATCATCGCGCTTGAGTGCACATAATGCACCTCAATAGTATCACCCGACGCAAGCGAGCCATGATCACTTGCGCAAACGTCACCTTTAGTCTCGGTTAATTCTGCCTTGCTCAATTGACCAGAATATTTATAACCCGATTGAAAGCCGTGGCCATCACCATTGCCTGCATAGGTATTAAATTCGCCACCTTTATGCTCAGCATTTTTATGAAAATGAATATTACAAAGGTTCATCTCAGTATGAGAAGGCGCGGCATTGAACAAGCGATTATTAGCTCCACCTAGTGTATCTATATCCCGAGGCGACTGAGGACCAAAACCTTTATCTTTAGTACTTTCAGCTAACATTGCACGCTGCTTATCAATAACCTTATCTGAAACATGGCTATTAGATTTAGCATTCACACAACTCGATAAAAACACTGCAGAAGTTAATAAGACAATCGTATGTTTCTTCATTATTTTATTCTCATGTTAGTGGTTAACTCAAAAAACGACCCAAAAAGGCCGCTAAAATGAGCAGCCATACAACTTATACGATAATTATTCTTAGTTGGATTTATAGTAGATTTAAAACTTTTTAGCAATTAATGGTAACAATAATTAAATATTTTAATAAAGGGGATGCGCTCTAATAGTAGTCGTGAACTCTACATTCACTTAAATCACTATAAAAGGTTTTCAATAGCCAGTAATAAATCAGTGTCACCAATATTGATGCTGGCTTGATTTAATAATGTAGATACCTGACCACGATGATGGGTTTGATGATTAAAGAAGTGCTGAATCAAATGACTAAAATTTTGAACTAACGGCTTACCTTTGGTATTGCTGTAAGAGAGTAAAGACGAAAGGTCTTCATCAATAAGCTCTTTCGAAAACTCGTCAATAATAGTATCCATTTTCAGCCTGACGCTAAATAGTGCTTCAAAATCATCATATAAGATAGCGTCTAATGACTCAGGACTTTTAATAGTACGAAGATATTCTAATGACTGGAATTTTGCTGGGTGATTAGCAAATCGCTTAAGCCAAATAATGTCACCAACTAAAATGTGGTTTAACGTCCCTATTATCGACCCGAAAAAAGCACCTCGATTTTTGCTAAGTTCAACAGCATTTAATTGAGACGCCGAATCATAGATACGCTTATTCATCAGCTGATTATACTCAGCCATAAGTTCAAAATTAGATTTTAATGACATAGCGATCCAAAGACATGATCAAACGCGACTTATTCTATTACAGCGAAAGTAACCATTTTAATCTTGTTCATAGGCAACGCGAAATAACGTGCTTTTATCAACATGTTCAAAATCTTTACCGTAAATATGTAAAGACATCACTTCATGGTAAGTTAACTCGTCATTTTCAACTGTCATATCCATTTTAAAGGCTTTGGTTTTTGCCTTCTCTAACATAAATGGTGACTGTACAATGCCATAGCTTTCGCTTCCCGCTTTGGCCTCTACATTAAAAATACTGACACCATTCTTTTCCTGATACTCTCCGCCAGCAAGTAAACAGACTGCTCTAGGGATACTCAGAGAATGCATAATAATATTTGTGCTTTTCTCATAAATCCAATGCCCTATTTGGTCATGAAAAACATGGCCGTTTTCCAGCTTGCGGACAACATGATGGTATTTAACGGATACTAAATTTTGCTCTTCTGCATTTTCTGCTGGTCCAGAAACAGTGAAAACCATTTCATCTGAAAAAGCCGTCTTATCAGAATTTGCATTTGCATCTGGCGCATCATCTAAACCTTTATTTCCAACCCATTTTCCAACCAATTGTGCCAAAGGCCCATAGTCGACATTATTGATTATTGAACTCACTACATTACTCCAAAATATATAAGTGCTGAACTTTAAGAAAACGTACTACCGATGACACAGTCATCGATGCAGCTTGAAAATTAATTAATCTATTTTACGTATTGAATTATAAAGCAGCCAGCTCACGCTTAGAATAAATTCCAAACAATCCAGCTAATTCATCAATATCTTTAATAATCCTAACTTGCATTTTATTACTATCAATTAAAACTGAAGGTGCTACCTTTTCACTAATTAGCTTATAGATACCATTCATGTCCACCTTACCATTTAAAGCAATATGGTCCATCTCTTCACTGGATAACTTTGACGAAGTTCCTTTGGGTAAATATATCGTTCCATTTGAAAAATCTACCGCAAAAGCAATGACACCCGGGACAAAAAACAACAGCAACCCTACCGCATTAAGAACA
>CALBVI010000252.1 GCA_937969395.1 uncultured Spongiibacteraceae bacterium
AAGAGTTAAGAGTTACGTCTTAATTGAAAAAGCCATTCATTATCGTTATGCCTTTATAGGTTCTGTTATTGCGTTATTTTTTCTATCGGTAGCGATGCTTAGCTCTGGTGTACTGAAGTTTTCAGCGTTTCCTAATGTTGAGGGTGATTTAGTGCAGGCGAGAATCTTGATGCCCTCCGGTACGCCGCTGGGTAGAACCGAGGAAGTGGTTAATCGCTTAGTGGCGGGATTAGAAAAAACACGGCAAGAATTTGAAGCGAATGAAAGCAATGATTTAGTCAAATCAATTACTGTCAGTTACAGTGAAAATTCAGATGCTTTTGAATCCGGTCCGCATTTGGCTACGATTAATGTCGATCTATTAACCGCAGAAAATCGTCAAACAAAACTGCAGGATTTTATTAATCGTTGGCGTGAGCATGTTGGCGTGGTTGCTAGTGCAACGGCGATTACGTTTAAAGAACCTGTTGTGGGTCCTAGCGGGCGAGCGATTCAAATTCGTCTCAGTGGTATGCCGCTGGATGATTTGTCGACGGTTTCGTTTGAATTACAAAACTGGCTGCTGGGTTATCCGGGAGTGAATAATTTAATGGATGATTTACGACCAGGAAATCCAGAGTACACGCTTAAACTAAGAGCTGGCGCATACAATCTTGGCTTGGATGCTCAAACGATTGCAGGGCAGCTTAGAGCTGCGTTTCAAGGTAAAAAAATTATTGAAACCAATGTTGATCAAGAAACCTTTGATGTGACGGTAACCTTAGATCAGGCTTCAAAAGATGAGTACTTAGATTTTGACAGCTTCCCTATTGTAAACCCGCAAACGGGTACGCTTATTCCGCTATCGACTGTTGCATCGATAGAATCTACGCGTAGCTATGGCCGTATTAATCGCTTTAATAACGCCAGAACTGTGACGGTTTACGGTGATATAGAAAGCAAAATAAATAATACTGAGCGTGTTATGGCAGATTTAGAAAAGTGGCTGCCGAGTTTTAAACAGCAATACCCTGACTTGCGTGTCTCGATTGAGGGCGAAGTAAAAAATTCAGCGGTAACTCAGGAGTCAATGAAGAATACTTTATTGATGGGTTTGATTGGTGTGTTTATTTTGTTGTCCTTTCAGTTCCGCAGTTATTTTGAGCCCTTTGTTGTTTTGGTGGCAATACCGTTGGCGTTGATCGGTGTGATATGGGGCCATTTGTTGATGGGCTTAGATTTAACTATGCCATCTATGCTTGGCTTTGTTTCTTTAGCGGGTATTGTTGTCAATGATTCTATTTTGCTGGTTGAGTTTGTGAAGCGACGTGTGCGTAGTGGTTTAAGTGTTCATGAAGCAGCAGCCAAGGCAAGCTATGATCGATTCAGAGCAGTATTTTTAACCTCAGTTACAACCATAGCGGGTATGACGCCATTATTATTTGAAACAAGCCCGCAGGCACAAGTTTTGGTGCCGTTAGCAACCAGTATTGTTTTTGGTATTGCCACTTCAACATTACTTGTTATATTTGTTTTACCTTGTTTGTATTCTATATTAGAGGACTTTGGTATTGCTAAACCCGAACATGATAAAAATAGCAGTGGCCGTAATAGTGACGAAGATGATGAATATTTATCAGGTGAAACAGCAGCGAATTGATAAAACCGAATTAATTAAAACGTGTGAGGATATTTTGTGAAAAAAAGGATTTTATTAAAAGGGTTAATAGGTGTTCTAAGTATGTCACTACTGGCTGCCTGTGGTGGCGGTAGTGATGACCCCGCAAGCGATCCAGCCGATAATAGCTTCGATTCTACGCTAGACGGGCTTCAGCCTTATGTCTCAACATCACCCTATGCCAATATTCTCAACGATTGCGTGTCAGCTGAAACAACCGATGAAGTTTGCTTGCTCAGTGATTTACCCTTATTGATTGAGGAGGGGGATTCAATAACTGTCGATGACGTCATGGATCGATTGTTAGTTTCACATGAGTGGATGGGCGTGCGTTTTCGTCAATGGCTAGAAATTATGCCCAATGACTTGCTGCAATTATTTTCTGCGGTGACTACAGTTGTGATTGATGCCGAAGTCAGACCCTCATTTTATTACCCAGCAACGTCGACTATTTATCTTGATGCCGCTTATTTTTGGTTAACGGTGGAAGAAAAGTCGGTTATTTCAACAGAGGAAGATTACCGCAGTGAATTTTCGAATGATTTGGCGTTTATTAGCTTTTCGCGTCATGTGCTTGATTCCGAATATGCTTGGTTCAATTATTCGCTAACGGATAACGAAGAAAGAGGTTTGGCGGATACTTATTTAAACGCCGCCAGATTATTGCTTCATGAACTGTTACATGCGAATGATTTTTTCCCCCCAAGTGAAAGTCCTTATTTGTCACAGCAGCAAACGATCTATGATGCTTATTTAGCATTGGAGGATGAAAGGATTTCAACACAGTTAGTGGCGGATATGCCTTTAGAATCTGAAGTGCTAGCGGATTTAGCTCAGGTGATGTTTTTTGGTGAAACTGCAACATTGCAACAACAGCTGTTAACTGCAGCAGAAGTTGGCGAAGAGTTAGAGTCAGATAATGCCAATGACACTTATGCCTATAGCAATGCCCGTGAAGATGCAGCGATGTTATTTCAAGAAGCGATGATGAAGTACTTGTTTGATGTCGACCGTGACATTGCCTATATCGATGTGCCTGTAGGTGATGATTTAATCTGCGATGACTATATTGTTGCTTGGGGGCAGCGTGGTCGTATCGGTGATAGTGAAGTTAAAACGCGTGCACAGTTTGTGGTTGAGGAAGTTTACCTTGATCAAGACTTTAGTTTGTTTTTTCAGGATCTTGCTTACCCTAGCGATTTACAAATAAATGCGAATTGGTGTGAGGCGTTGGTTTTACCTTAAGTTATTAAATAGCTGTAATGGTTGTTCAAAATAATTTATTCATAGTAATAAAAAAGGCCGCTTAATTTAAGAGGACTTTTGTTTTTATGGCTTAGTTAAAGATTATAAAGAACCTTCAACAATCCAACCTTCGTACCAGAACTCAGTAGCGCTAGGATCAATCGCGCCAGCGAAGTCGGTTGCATCGAAAAAGCTTGAATCAGCAACGCTGCTAGCATACGTTGCGTTAATGTCAGCGATGTCCAATGTACCAACAGTAGCAGCTTCAGTTTCTTGAGCAGCGTAGTTTGCATCTAGTG
>CALBVI010000253.1 GCA_937969395.1 uncultured Spongiibacteraceae bacterium
TGGAATCCCTGTTGTATTGTTAACGACCAGTACAAGAGATGCGGTTATTGATTCACGCTACACCAAGCATGTTGAAATTTGCCCTTTCATGCATGAGTCTGAATCTGAGTTGTTGGGATTTGTGAAAGGCTTATCTGATAAATATCCAGGCAGTAAGGTTTTATTACCTGTTGTGGATGAGTGCGCCTATTTTGTGGGGAAGTATTACGATGATTTAAAAGAGAGTTTTTTAATTCCAGCCCCCAATTGGCAGGCTATAAAAAGAATTAATAATAAAAAGTTTCAATATGAGGCTGCTGAAAAATTAGGAATTCCCATTCCTGAGACGTGGTTTCCTGAGTCGCTAAAAGATGTTGGTGAGCTTGCAGATAAAATTGATAATTATCCTTACGTTATAAAACCAAATGTTTCTTTTGAGTGGAAATTGAAATCCGCAAGTACAAAAGCACAGGGTAAAAAAGGTATTCAAGTTAATAACCGTGAAGAGATGCTTGCTTGCGCTCAAGACCTCTATGTGCCGGGGTTTGATTTTATGATTCAAGAAGTCATTGGTGGGCGTGACGAGAGGCTGGTAACTTTTCTAGGTTATATTGAGCGAAATCATAAGCCAAGTTCTTGGTTTGTCCGTAAAAAGCTTCGCCAGAGCCCAATTGATTTTGGATACTGTACGTTTACGGAATCTTGTCATAATAATGTTGTACTCGATCAATCAACGAGGTTGTTAGAAGAAATAAAATATCATGGTGTCGCTGGTGTTGAGTGGAAGTTGGACCCTGTGACTGAAACTTATAAGCTTATAGAGATAAATGGTCGCCCGGTTAATACAACTGGGTGTGCTATTGCGTCTGGAGTAGATTTACCTTCAGTTGCTTATTTCGATGCGATAGGTTATCCGCTTCCTCCTGTAACTGACTGGAAAGATGGTCAAAAATGGGCTTGGTTCGCAATGGATTTTTGGTCTGCAAAAGAGTTGATTAGTTTGAATAAGTTAACTTGGCGCGGCTGGCTGAAAGAGGCTTTTTCCGTGGAAGCAGATGCCGTTTTTTCTAGGCATGATTTTGCTATGTCGACTAAGTATTATGCTGGTGTTTTAAAAACGATACTTGTTATGATTTTTAAAAAGGTTTTTAAAAGGTAGGGTTCACCATGAGCTTTGCTAGATAACTATCGTTGTTAAAAAAGGCTATAAAAAGGGACAGTGCTATGACCTCATATATCTTGGAGTGCGGTATTGTTAGAGGTGGAACTACTAAAGGTGTGTTTTTAGATTCTCGCCAATTACCTGATGATAGAGAATTACAAAACCGGCTATTACTTTCTCTTTTTGGTAGTCCAGATACAAGGCAGGTTAATGGACTCGGTGGGGGAGATCCATTAACAAGTAAGGTTGCTTTAATTGAACCTTCATCATGCCCTAATGCTGATATAGACTATTTGTCTGGTGAGGTGGGCATTGATGAGGCTACAGTAAATTACAGTACAATGTGTGGTAATCTTGCGTCTGGAGTGGCCTTGTTTGCTTTTACTGCAAAAATGGTTAAAGCGGAGGGAAGTGAGCTTTGCGTACGTATTCGTAATCTTAATACGGGGAAATATCTATCATCTAAATTACAGTTAGAAGATGGAGTCCCTATGATGGCATCGTCTGATAAAATTGATGGGGTTGGGGGTATGGGGGTAAAAGTATCCCTGTGTTTCTTAACTCCAGCAGGTTCGATAACAGGACGTTTGCTGCCAACTCAAAATGCGACAGACAATATTCTGCTTGAAGGCAAAAAAAACTTGGTTTCTATTGTTGATTGTGGAACGTTGTACGCGTTTATAGATGCCGGAAGTTTGGGTTTAGAGGGTAATGAGAGCCCTGAGTATATTGATAGTCAGTTGTATCTTCGTGGGCAGGTTGAGTCGATTCGTGATCAGGTTGCGGTTCTAATCTCAAGTTCTTTAGGTAAGCAGTTTTACTCAAAGCAAGTTAAGATTGCAATCTTTAATACTGATGTGGCTACTTGTGATTTCGATGTCGAAGCAAGGGTTATTAATCGTTATAAAACACATAAAGCATACCCTGTTTCCGGAGCTATCTGTTTAAGTGCTGCAGTAATGATTCCTGGAACGATTACGTATAAAGCACACGGGAATCATCCTCAACAATCTGTAAAAATAGCCCACCCTAGGGGGGTTATTGAAACGTTATCTCATATTGACGCTCGGGATGAGATTGAAGTTATATCAACATCGGTTGATCGCAGTGCTCGTGTGATTATGAATGGCTGCGCTGTTGTTGAATTAGAATAATGATTGATTTACTTTAAGGTGATATTTAAAAGATAGGTGCCGAGGCTTTAGTTTTATATTACTTTTTTGTTTCTAAATTTTATTGTGGGTGATAGTGGTGATTGTTCGTCGTTTCAATGTAAGTGAATTTTCCAATTTGAAATCTGCTTGGCAAGAGCTTTTGGTTAGCTCTGATGCCAATAGGCTTTTTTTATCTTGGTATTGGATGTTTAGTTGGTGGGAAAAATATTCTGTAGCGGATTTTGAACTGTTGTTATTAGGCGTATATGAAGGAGATAAATTATTATGTATTGCTCCTTTGTACATACACAATGTAAAAGTAAAGTCGTTTTTTAAAAGTCGCCGAGTGGAATTTATAGGTACAAATAGTTCAGGTCATAGTGGTTTTCGTTCTGAATATTTACAGTTTATTAGCAGTGAGGATAGAGAAAAAGAAAGTGTAAAACTGATTTTTTCTTGGTTAAAGGAAAACGTTAAATTTAATGAGCTTTATCTTAATGACTTAGTTAAGGAATCCGTAAGCTATCGTTATCTTTCTGAATATGCGCAAATAGAGGAGTGTTATTTTCGCGTTACAGATGCTGGCGTTACATATCGTATATCAACGGAAGGCGACTTCGATAAGTATCTACAAAGTATTGGCAAAAATTCGAGACTGAAGTTATATAATCGTCGAAAAATATTAGCTACTCTGGGTGAGGCCAAGCTTGAAATGGTCGGTTTCGATTCTTTCGAAAAGGTGCTTGATCAACTGACTTCGTTTCATCTCGCTCGCTGGGAAAAAACAATATGCTACGAAACTCATAAATTATTCGTGTCTAGTTTATGCTCCGGTTCTGATATTTCTGTGAGTGGTGTAATGTTGTTTTTAGATGAGCGGTTATTAGGTTGTACATTTGATTTGGATTGTAGTGGTGTAAGTTATAATTTCCAATTAGGTTTTGAAGATAATATCGATAAGAGGATTTCAATGGGGTCTCTTGTCTTGGGGTATGACATTGAGCACTGTTTTAACTCGCCAGAGATTTGTTATTTTGATTTGTTAGCTGGAGAAGGAAAAAATAGTAATTACAAAACCAGGTTGGCACAACCAAGTGTGCAGTTTGAAAGTGTTCAGGTAATAAAACCATCTTTGCTTAAATGGCTTTTTAAAGTTAAAGATAAATGTTTTCAGGCTGATTAGATTGTAGCTTCTGATAGGGGTTGTAGTAATATTTTATTTTTAAGTGATAGATTAATATATGAATACAAGTATTGATGGTGTGCTAATAACTAAGAAAAGAAAGGCTGTCCTAGGGCTGTCTTTTGTGGTTGTTATAAGTATTGTTGTATTGTTTTTGAATTTAGGTGGACGCGATGTTTTTACACCTAAGATTTCTTTTAATGATCAATCGATAAATTTGGAGTTTTTAGCCGCTTTTGATCGCTTGCAAGCAGTGTATGTTAAAAACGGTATTGTTTATGGAGTAGAAGAGCGATCAGTGTATGCTAGTACTGATGGTGGGGAGAGTTTTGACGTAGTAGGTTATTTGCCGAGGGGAGGTGAATCAGGAGCAGGTTTATACGGTTGGTTAAAAGACACGTTTGCGAAAAATAAATTTGTACGTAATTATCGGCGTAGTGTGGGGCCTGCATCTTTAGTCGTTTTAGAATCGGGCACTATTATTGTTGTGTCAGATCAAATATACCGTAAGGCGGCTGATGCTGAAAATTTTGAAGTGATTTCTTTGTTGGATAATCAGCTCCCTCCTTTTCAATCTGGTAGTTCTATCTCTGTTGGTCCAGAGGATGTGATTTATTACGGAGAATATACTGTAGAAAAAGAACAGAGGGCCATTAGGGTATTTCGAGGAGAGGATGATGGGCGTGTTTGGAATGTTGCATATACACTCCCCCCTACGACAGTTTTCCACGTACATTCTATTACTTGGGATAAATTTCGTCAGCGGTATTGGATAACTACAGGTGATGCTGATGAAGAAAGCTATATTTTCTATACTGAGGATGAGTTTACTACATTGGAAGTTTTAGGAGGAGGAAGTCAAGACTGGCGTACAGTTGCTCCACTTGTGCTTGAAGACAGATTGATCTGGGCATCAGATGATGGAAGAAAATCATCATCTATATTTTCATTTAATTTTAAATCTCAAACACTTTTAAAATTAAATGAGGTGGGTAATCCTGCAACATATGTTTCATCGACTTCCGATGGTACTTTACTCATAAGTACGACCTATGTACCTCAAACTGAATACGGGCATACTAATCTTGCGACTGCTGAAACAGCTTTGTGGGCTTCTCAGGGCGGAAAAGATTGGAAAAAAGTTTTCTCCTTACCTGAGTCGAGCAAACGGCTTCACTATCAAAGGCCGCAAATACGTTTACCGGGTGGTGATGGTAGTTTACCAATAGTGCTAGCAACACCTTTGTATACACAGGAGTATGATTTTCAGTTGTTAGAAATAAAGATTAACTGGGATTAGTGTTTTAGTCTGTTGGGCTTATTTGGAGATAAAGTATGTGTGGGATCTGTGGTGTATATGAGTTTAAAAATATCGGAAAAGTTGACTCCGATGTGTTAATTCGTATGCGGGATACCCTTGTTCATAGAGGACCTGATGATGCGGATATCTACCTTTCTGGCAGTGGTAATGTTGGGTTGGGGCATCGTAGGTTAAGCATTGTTGATTTGTCAGAGAATGGCCGTCAGCCAATGACAAATGCTGCCGAAGACTTGTGGATAGTTTTTAATGGCGAAATTTATAATCATGAGAAGTTAAGAGTTGATTTAGAGAAGAAGGGCTATAACTATCATTCTGGTACTGACACAGAAACGCTGTTGTATTTGTATCAGGAATATGGACAAGATTGTCTGGATTTACTTGAAGGTATGTTCGCTTTTGCTATTTGGGATGCAAAAACTGAAAAGTTGTTTGTGGCAAGGGATAGGTTAGGGATAAAACCGTTTTATTATACATATCAAGATGGTCGTTTTATGTTTGCTTCTGAACCTAAAGCATTGCTTGAGCATCCATCGATAAAAGCCGAATTAGATGAGAAGGCGCTGTATCATTTTGTAAGTTTTATTTGTACTCCCGCACCGTATACCTTGATGAAAGGAATTTATAAGCTTGAGCCTGCTACTTGTATGCAGATAGGTGAAGATGGAATAGATTTTAAACGCCGCTATTGGACTCCAATTGAAAAGAATAATAATGATGTAATAAGTGAGGCGGATTATGTTCGTAAAATTGATAGTTTGTTAGGAGAGGCTACT
Source organism: uncultured Spongiibacteraceae bacterium (assembly GCA_937969395.1). Lineage (GTDB taxonomy): Bacteria > Pseudomonadota > Gammaproteobacteria > Pseudomonadales > Dasaniaceae > Oceanicoccus. Next base: position 5,573 of record CALBVI010000253.1, read on the forward strand.
GAAAAGCGTATGATGTCTGATGTACCATTTGGAGCATTTCTAAGTGGTGGTATTGATTCCAGTTTAAATGTTGCCTATATGTCGGAGATGTTAGATCGGCCAGTTGATACATTTACCGTCGGCTTCTCAACACCCGGTTCAGAACAATTTAATGAGTTTGCTCCGGCAAAAGTTGTAGCTGAAAAATTTAATTCGAATCATCAGGAAATTGCATTTGACACTGATTCTATTCTTTCCGAATTAGATAGTTTTATGGAACATCAAGATGATCTTGTAGCTCACCCTGTTTGTGTCCCTTTTTATATGATGTCAAAAGCTACGAAAGAAGCTGGGATTACAGTCGTTCAGGTTGGAGAGGGCAGTGATGAGTTTTTCATTGGTTATGAGCGATTTATGTCAGATTTGAAAACTACGGATGGGTGGAAATGGCCATTGTATAATCGTCTTCCTCGGTTTTTTAAAAACTTAGCATATCAAATAGATAAAGTATTATATGAAGTGAAAAATCCAGGTAAGCAAAACTATTTCCGTCCAGGGCAAGAGTATCTTAGACGGGCTGCTAACGGTGAAGAGTTGTTTTGGGGAGGGTTGCTGTGTTTTCCTGAAGATTTGAAAGTAGAGTTGTTTACTGATGAGTTTCAGTCTCGTAATAAAGGTTTAGACACTTACCGAGATGTACTTGCGCCGATGTACGACGAGATTTCAAAAGAGTTCCCTGATGCTGATCAAACCCAGCGAATGTCTTACATTGAAATGCAGTTAAGGCTTCCAGAGCATTTACTGATGCGAGTAGATCGTATGTCTATGGCTTCATCTCTTGAGGCACGAGTGCCATTCCTAGACCATAAATTAGTTGAGCTAGTATTTAATATGCCTAGGGATATTAAATTGAGGGATGGTGCTAAGTCGGCGTTGAAAAAAGCATCTAGGGGTAGAATTCCTGATGAAATAATTGATCGCCGTAAACAAGGTTTTGCTGCGCCGGCCAATAACTGGTTTAAAAACATGCCGGAAGAGTTTGAGCGCGCATTACTCTATTCTCCTTTATCACAAGCAGGTGTATTGAAATTAGAGTTTTTAGAAAACATGGTGGAACGCGTTAAGAAACAAGGTGGTTGGGATCTACATGCTTGGAGTATTTTTATGTTAGCGAAGTGGTATGAACGTTGGATTGTCAATGCTAAATAAAAAGACAAATTAGGGTTGTTTAACTTTTTTGTATTTACTTTGGTTTATAGCGAATTTTTTCTTTTAAATTTTCAATAAAAAGAATGATTTGTAAAAAATCATTCTTTTTGTCAGGCATTGAAAATCGGTTAATGGAAAAATTTGACGAGTTATTTGATTCGCCAGCGTTGTAGTAGCCAGGTAAGGCGGAGACTGCGCCAATACACCCAGCTTGTTTTGCAAGTAGACCGTCTCTTTTAGAGAAATCGGTGTCTCGTCCTACTGGGTAGCAAAAAATTTTTGATGGTGATGATATTTTCTCATTAATGCGTTCAATAGAGTTATGTATCTCATCGTAGGCTCGCTGATCTTCTTCGTGTTTTAATATCGGGTGCTTGCGTGTGTGCGCACCAATTTTTACACCGAGCTTGTTAAGCTCGTTTGCATCATCCCAGCTCATTGGTTTGTGTGATTTTGGCGGCTGTTCGGGGATTTCGATATCTGCGAGCTGTGAAATTGTATTTACAAAGTGTGTACCTTGTTGAAAATCAGTTTGATTGACGAATGCAACCGCTTTTCTTTCAGCGAGCTTTCTTTCTGCAGGATTTCTTAGCTGAAGTGTTATTTGCTTGGAGTGGAGTGGAAGTGTTATTTGTTTTTTCTGAGTATGCCTAAAAATATATTTTAGTTTTGAATCAAGTTGCCACATTGTGCCGTCGATAAAATCAGTAATAACAAATATGGTGGCCGGAGTTTCCTGTGAGAATAGTTTCTTGGCTGCGTTGGCTTGATCGAGGTAGCCATCATCTAGTGTGAAAGCAGCTGCTTTTTTGAGTGGCTTGCCCGCGAGATTAGCAGCTACAATGTCGTCAACTGTCACTATCTGAAACCCTTTATCACGTAGGGTTTGGATACATTCCTGAATGAAACTAGGATCGTGCCCTTGTGTGATACCTGATAGTGGGTCTTGAATACGGTGAAGCATGAAAATGAATGATTGGTGCTGATTGATATTGCTAAGTATCTTTTGAAGCCATTGCTGGCTAAAGAGTGAAATGAGGGCGTTAGTTATGAATGGCTTAATATTCATATTATTATAGTTTTTTAATGGCGTTTAATTTATTTTTCATATTATATGAGCTCCATCTACAAGTGTTTTATTTTTGTTCAATTGTGTGCAGAAGTAAAGCGGTCTTAAGGTAGATTTTTAACAATACTAGGCCCAATTA
>CALBVI010000254.1 GCA_937969395.1 uncultured Spongiibacteraceae bacterium
CATCAGGTAAGCTGACATTTAACTGCAACGGCATCATGGTAGACCAGCCGTCTAAAGCCCCAATAGCTGAGGCTGGATCAGAAAAATCAACGGCCTCTCCCGCTTCTTTAGAGTCTACTTCATTAGGCATTTCAAGCGTGCCATCAATACTACCCGAAAATAGCAAATCATTGGGTACGGCTAAGTCACCATCACTTGGATTAAAAACAATACGAGAGCTTTCTATTGCACCGGCATCAGGATCAACCGCATTAATAGTTACATCTGACGCCTTCTCGCCACAAGCTGCTATTAAGATAATTGCAGCAGCTAGGGTAGTTTTTTTAGTCATCATTATATTAACCCTTATCAATTATATTTACGCGTTATGTTGCTTATCTTAGAATCGGTAACTGCCTTGCAATGCAATAGTTCTAGGTGCTTCAACCAAAGCATAGTAACCAATACTCTGTGCTAAATTAGCCGCTAAGGGCGTATCATTAGCGTAAGTAATAATTGATTCATCCGTTAGATTTTTACCTACTACTGCTACCTCCCAACCGCCGCTCTCATCAGAAAGCGAAACGCGAAGATTGAGTTTGGTGTAACCATCTTGTTCAATATTAGGATCTAAATTTTGTGACGGGTTATAGTCCGTTGTGAAAATAACATCTAAAGTACTGCGTAGTACCATAGAGTCATTAACATCGTATTCGTGTTCAGCAGAAAGCGCGCCAGAAAAATCTGTAACATATTGATTAGACTGACCTTCGTAATCACAACTCGAAACACTTGTTACGATTCTTTCTAGCTGAGTACACTGACCATTTTCATAATCTTGGAATTCAAAATCCATCCATGCCAATGCGCCACTAAGTGTTATTGTTTCAGTTGCAGCATACCGACCATCAAGTTCGATACCTTTTGTGACTGCTTTAGCAGCATTACCCACATTAAACCCTAACACCCCGTCGTAAATACTAACTTGTAAATTGTCGTACTCGGTATAAAACGCTGCTACATTTAATTCTAGTGAACCATTAAGCAGTGACGTTTTAGCACCGATCTCAAAGCTTTCGGCTTCTTCTTCATCATAATAAAACGAGCCTGCATCTATAGAAACGTTTAGCGCTGATGAGTATGGATTACTAATATTTATTTCTACTGGCGGTACATTTGAGCGAACGTCATACCCTGCAGATTTGAATCCTTTTGACCATGATGCATAAGTCATAACATCATCACTAACATCATGTTCAAGGATAATAGAAGGCGCGAAGTTATCAGCCTCAAACTCATCTTCTAAATCATGCCTTGCCACTTGCAGGACAGCACCTAATAAATAATCTACGCCCATATCAGTGTTAGGTATAAATAAATCATTGTATGCAATCTCATTACCGGCACCATCGACTGCAGTCAGCGCTCTGGAAGCCTCTTTGCTCTCAGAAGAATAGCGCCCACCGACGGTAAGTCGCGAACGGTCATTAATATTCCACGTCGCCTGTAGAAATGCCGAAAACAAGTCAGTATCTTGTTCAAAGGTACGAGGAACAGAAAAATCATTTAATTGCTGAGCAGCGAAATTAGGGTAAGTCGTCGAGCCGCCCTCAGGAGTAAATGCAACGGGCAATACAGTATCTAAAATATTACCCAATATAGAATCTGGCGAAGTGAAAAACGAGTCGGTAAAATCCAACTCGCTGCTTTGATAATAAAGCCCCGCTATCCAGTCAATCTTTTCATTACCAGGGGAAGTGATTCTAAATTCTTGACTAAACTGCTTATATTCTTCTTCAGACTCTACGAAAAAAATATCAGCACTGGTAAAGTCGCAATCACATAATTCATGATAATCATATTCTAAAGTCGAAGTGATCGATGTCAGTACAAAATTATTGAGATCATAATTCATGGTTAAAGTAATATTTTGAGTATCATTATTACTAAAATCACCGTTACTAGAACGGTTAAAGTCTTGCGTAGTATTTAAAACTGAAATGGGCGTTTCTGCTGCGCCAGTAAATTCATTTAAGGGATTCAAGCTGTAGAGAAACTCACTCCAGTTGGCACCAGCTAAATTAGCATTCAGTGACGGCTCATCACCTACAATTTCAAGTTGTCGACCGCTAACATCAAAACTACCCTTTTCAAATTTTAAGCGCGCATCAAAATTATCTGAAGGATCCCACTGCAATGTTAAGCGAGATGTCTGTTCGTCGCGCTCTGGCTCGTCGCTAGCATCAATATTATCAACATAACCATCGAGAGTGCGACTACGGTGAGCAAACCGCGCGGACAAACTATCAGTCAACGCGCCATTAAGCATAAGATCAAACACCTGGTCGCCATATTCAGGCTCGATAGTTACACCTACCCTGCCTTCAAATTCTTCACTAGGTCTTGCTGTAGCAATACTCATCGCACCAGCAATACTGTTTTTACCATAAAGAATATTTTGCGGGCCTCGCAATACCTCAACCCGCTCTAAATCCAAGAAAGGCGCTCTCGATAGCTGAGCACGGCCATAATAAACACCGTCAATATACATACCTACAGATTGCTCAAAACCTTGGTTAATACCAGAACCAATACCTCGAATATAAATGTTGTTACCAATACCCGTCTCAGACATTGTTAAATTGGGAACAAATGATTGTAAGTCCTCAATCTTCATAATACCGGCTTCCATTAACTTATCACCGGAAACCGCACTCACAGATAATGGCACATCTTGCAAGCTTTCAGCCCTCAATTGAGAGGTAACAATAACCTCTTCCAAAACAAGTTGTTGAGCGGAAGCAAAGGAAGCACAAAGATATGTGGAAATTAACGATGAGAGTAAACGTCGCTGAAACCTTCGAGTTACTGGGCGCATAGCATTACCTCTTGTTGCCTGAGTATTGAATTATTGTTGTTTAAAATGAACAGACGGCAGACCTATATCACTTCTACCACTTATGTACCTAGTAGTACTAACATAATAGACCTGATTTGGAGGCTGTAAATAACAGATTCACTCAGAACTGATAACATTTGTTATCAGTTCTTGTAGCCATCCTGGCAGTGCCCTGTCATATATTTTATGTATGGGCTATCTAACGCTCTAAAGCGCTACGGCTTTACTGCTATTGCAGCTCAGTCACTATTATTATTTTGATCTAGCTTAAAGGTGGGCCAAGCTGACCGAATATAAATCAC
>CALBVI010000255.1 GCA_937969395.1 uncultured Spongiibacteraceae bacterium
CGTGGTGTTAGACACTTCGGTAACAAAAAACTCATCTTCGCCGACTTTAATTACCGCTTTTTGATTATTCACTGTTGAAATACGAGGACTAGAAAGCACTTGCACACTGCCTTGCGTTTCTAATAATTCAATCACGCCGTAAAAATCATCGGTATTTAATGTACTGGTAAAAGCACCACCGATCGCATTAGGACTAACCACACTCGATCCTGCAATATCAAAATTAAGTGGATTGCTATTTAAATCAGCAACCGCAGACCAATTGATACCCGTTTGATAACCATCACTTAATTGCACTTCTAATATTTTCGCTTCAAGCACAACTTGGCGGCGCATAATTAACTCTGCACGGCGTAAAAAATCTTCTGCCACTTCAATCTCATCAGACATTGCTCGAATAACAATAATGCCTGCCTGTGGCGTCACCATGACATTGCGGCCATCACCACTACCTACTAATACTTCTAGGGTTTGTTGTAGCTCGCCCCAAAAGTCTGATTCAGTTTCAGTGCGAATCTGTGCGCCAACAGTCCCCTGCGTACCACCGTTATTATTTTCATTACCACTTGAGTTAGTATTATTACTACTGCTTGAACTTGAGCTGCCGGCAGACGTCACACTGCCATTGGTAACCTGAGTTTCTGATACACCGCTGCGCTTCAAACTTAGGTAATCAATTTTAAAAATTTCTGACCGCAAGCCTCCCGGCAGCACTTGGTATAACTTTCCGCTTTGCTTAAAAGGATAACCGTAAACATCACGCGTAATTTCCATGACCTCATCGATGGTCACGTTATTTAATTCCAAACTAATATCACCCTCTACACCAGGGTGAACAACCATATTGTAATCAGTGCCTTTAACCAAACCCATAAAAAAACGAGCCGCGTCAACACCAGTCACGGCGATATCAAAGCGCTCTTCAATCATCGCATTTGAATTATTAGCGAATAGTGGTGGCAGTAATGCTGAATCAATTTGATCAGAGGGCATTACCGGAGGAGCCTGACGCTCATCGTCAATATCTTTAAGTTCTTGCTGTATATTATCGATCGCAGAAGTATCACGTGTTGCCTTCGGCGTCATTGCACAAGAAGCTAAAATAAAGCTCATGACTATCAATAAAAGTTTTTGCCGATATTGCATTATTTTTCCTGCCTAATTGAAGCATTATCTAATTTCAAAAAAAGCGCTTTACCATCGCTATTAACTTTTACGCCGCCCTGACTAATGTTTACTACTTTTACAGAGCCAACGTTTTCACCTTCAGCAACAACAACGCCGTTTATAATCGCAAGTTTGCGTTCATCGCTGATCAAAATACTCTCTAGCGTTAATGATTGCGCTGCAGCAGTAGCTGCTCGATAGCTAGTAGGCTTAGTTGGATCAGGCAACGACCAGGCAGTCGTTGCAATAAACAACAAACAATAAGCACTATTTTTTATAATTCTATCAAACACCGATCCACTCCTCAGACATACTAACGGTATGAACTTCAAGAGTAATAATTGATTTGGGATATTGCTCCACCTGATACCGAAGCTCATCCCATTGAAAACGCCAGGGCAGCTGATCTAAGCGCTGAAAATATTTAATGGCGGCCATATAGTTTCCCTGAAACTCTAAAACAAAAGCGTGCTTATACAGCCCTTGATTTTCGGTCTGCTTAGCCTCTTCAGTAACAATCGCCGATGAATTTTTATCTTCACTCTGATCTTCAGATACCGTTTTTTTGAAAAGAGCGACTACAGGTTTATTTTCAATACTTAATAATTTTAAACCGCTGCTATCCTCTAAAATATTTTCTAACACCTCTGACATTAAACTCGGCGGTATCATTGTTACCAATGACTCTTCAATTTTCTGATTTAATTGCTCTAACTCTTGTTCTAAACTTTCTTTACGTCGAAGATCACCGCGATTAACGCCAACTTGCAGTTCCGTATTAATTATCTCTCGCGCATTGTTTTGCTGGTTTATTTTTTTCGTAAGCTCTTTTTGCTCCAACTGGATACGGCTCTGCTCAATAACCAGCGGATCAATTAATAAGGTCTGCATTAACATCGCCACAACAACTAAACCTGAAACCATCAGCAATATACGCTCACGCTGATTTAAGGCATCAATTTTTTGCTGCCACTGAATTAGCTGTTCTTTCATTGAAACGTCTCCGCTTCACTCGCCCGCACTTCAAAGTCCAGCACATCACTCCTCTCTTCTGAGGCCTTCATTCGAAACACTCTAAATTGGTGACCAGAAAAAATATTCTCTGCAGTAAGGTTTTGAATATAGCGTGGTAAATATTCAGGCTTAACGGTAGCCCCCGCCAATGACAATTTCTCACCGCCATCAACTAAATGAATATCCGTAAACCACATACCATCGATATGCTGCCTTGCTAAACCCTCTAGGTGTGCAGCAAAGTTTTGTCCGGTGGTGGCATTGGGGTCAATATTTGCCAGTAACTCACGACGAAAACTTATATTTTCCATCAGCATAGTTAATTCACTCTTAACACTCGTTTCACGAAGCTGCTTGACCTTTTCCGCCTGCAAAACCGTTAATTCATCAGTACCTTTTTGATGTGCCGTCTGCATACCGGCTAACTCACTCGCAAGATCACTATTATTCCACGACATAAAGCCATAGATACCTAGCATAACTATGGCGACAAGGCCGAGTAATATTGCTTGCTGACGAGCGGAGAACGGCGGTTCAACAACACGATCAAGTTGCGAAAAAAAATTAATGTGTTGCTGCACTGGCAACCTCCGCAAGTGGCTGCATAGCAGCACCAATTGCACTAACACAGCGACTCAACTGTTCATCTCCACTTTCGCAATCAGCCATCAGTTCAAGTTTCGTCAACGGTAATACCGCCACAGTTAAACCTAACTGAGACTCAACAAAATCAATAATCGGCTGCATCGTTGATGAACAGGGAGAAAAATAAATCGTCGTAATAATACCTTTACCTAATTGGCTCTCGTAATAATCGAGTGAGCGCTGTATAGCCAATAACAGTGAATCATAAAAACCCTGAGGATCACTGCCTGAAAAAAACTGATCTAAGCCAATATCTAAACGGCGGCACAGGTACATTGCGCCCCCCTCCAACAAATTAATAAAGCCGTCACTCTCATTAAGCTGAATGACTGCCGTACCACCTGTATCGGCAGGAAAGCGAGAAACAATATTATGTAAAGCTAATTCAGTAATCTCAACGCAATCGACATTGAGCCCCGCTGCCTCCACAGGCTCAACCAGGCTTTTGAGCGTCAGTTTACGAAGCACCGCTGCATACAGCATTTTCTGTCGCCCACGGTAAGCATCCTCTGGCAGCAAGAAATATTCAATCGCCGCCTCTTCTAGCTGAAAATCCAGTAACTCTTTAATTTTCCAACGTACAGCGGTCTGCAATTCTGCGTCTTCTACAGCCGGAGATTCGGTCAACAACAACTGATAATA
>CALBVI010000256.1 GCA_937969395.1 uncultured Spongiibacteraceae bacterium
CAACACTGCGATGGCCTTTTAGGTTTAACATACCCGCTTCTTCAGACTCAGCTAAAAACTGCTTATCTAAATTTGCATCAGCCAAGGTGAAAGGTACATTCATTGTAGAGCGGCTAGCAATTTCCACAGGGTTAGCATAAAAAGCATTGGTATCAATAAAACCGTAAAGCTTTTCAGCTTTGCGCTTATTAATAGCCTCTATGGCAGTAAGACCGCCCTGCTCTTTTAACCACTCAAAAACTAAACCAGCGAGATAAATAGAATAAGTTGGCGGCGTGTTGTACATAGAGTCATTGTCAGCCGCGGTTTTATAATCCAACATTGTTGGACATAAACCGTGTGCGTTGCCCATCAAATCTTTACGGACAATAACCATGGTTAAACCTGCAGGGCCAATATTTTTTTGTGCGCCGGCATAAATCAAACCAAAATCATCAACATTAATAGGACGAGATAAAATAGTGGATGACATATCAGCAACAACTGGCACGTCAACTTCTGGTGTCCAAAAGAATTCAACACCACCAATGGTTTCGTTTGGCGTGTAGTGAAGGTAAGCCGCGTCCTTATCTAAATTCCAGCTATCAAAAGCAGGAATCGTAGTAAAGTTAGTATCTTCACTGCTGGCAGCAACATTAACACCAGCAAATTTCTTCGCTTCTTTAATCGCCTTTTTTGACCATTGGCCGGTATTGATATAGTCAGCCGATTTTTTATCGCCCAACAAGTTAAGTGGGATCGCAGAAAATTGTGTAGACGCGCCACCTTGTAAAAATAACACCGCGTAGTCATCTGAAATATTCAACAACTCACGAAAGGTTTGTTCGGCTTGCGCAGTAATGGCAACAATTTCTGAAGAACGATGACTCATTTCCATGACAGACAAACCAGCACCACGAAAATCTACTAGTTCTTCACTGGCTTGTTTTAATACCGCTTCAGGTAGTGCAGCAGGACCCGCACAAAAATTAAACTTACGAGACATCGTTAAAAACCTCTTTATTAAATTTCTTTATGAAAATAAAAAAGCCACTGCAATATAAAAATCACAGTGGCTATTAATCAATAATTACTCTGCGTCTGTTGGCGGGGTAGCTGGCGGATCAGTCGGCTCATCAGTTGTACTAGCTTGTGTATCAACTACATCGCCTTCAGCATCTTCATCAATAACGATAACTTCATCAGGCTCTTCAATACGCTCAACACCAACTACATGCTCACCCTTCTTCAAGCGAATAACGCGAACACCCTGAGTATTACGACCCAATACTGAAATGTCATCAGTACCGGTACGTACCATCGTGCCCTGATCAGAGATCATCATTAACTCATCGCCATCAAACACTTGTACCGCGCCAACAATATCACCGTTACGCTCACTGGCCTGCATAAAGATCATGCCTTTATTACCGCGACCTTTAGTGGCAAATTCGCTAAATTCGGTACGCTTACCGTATCCATTTAATGAAACCGATAACATTCTACCGCCTTCTTTAGGCACTAACAGCGAAATCATTTTTTGACCTTCGGCCATACGAATACCGCGAACACCTTTAGCGGTACGACCCATGGCGCGAACATCATTTTCGTTAAAGCGCACTGCTTTACCCGCTGTGCTAAACAACATCACATCGCAATTACCATCAGTAACAGCTGTACCAATTAATACATCGCCTTCTTCCAACTCAAGTGCGCGCAAACCAACACTGCGTTGACGAGCAAAATCAGTCAGTGCTGTTTTCTTAACAGTACCGTTGGCGGTTGCCATAAAGATGTAATGACCTTCAGTGTATTCACTGACAGGAAGAATAGAAGTAATGCGCTCACCCTCTTCAAGAGGCAGTAAATTTACCATTGGACGACCACGAGAATTACGCCCAGCAAGAGGAATATGAAATACTTTTAGCCAATACACTTTACCGACATCAGAGAAGCACAAAATAGTGTCGTGAGTACTGGCAATCATTAGATGCTCGACATAATCTTCATCTTTAACTGCCGTTGCCGATTTACCCATACCACCACGACGCTGTGATTGATAATCACTAAGCGATTGTGTTTTAGCATAGCCACCGTGAGAGATAGTCACTACACGGTCTTCTTCGGCAATTAAGTCTTCTGTGGTTAAATCACGTAACGACTCAATGATCTCACTGCGACGCTCATCACCGTACTCGTTTAAAATATCGACTAATTCTTCGCGAATAATACCCATCAGTTTAATTGAGTCACTGAGGATTAATAAATACTCGGCAATTTCTGCAATTTTTTCGCCGTACTCTTTTAATAGCTTTTCATGCTCTAGACCGGTTAGCTTTTGCAAGCGCATGTCTAAAATCGCTTGGACCTGCACCGGCGACAAGAAATAATTACCATCAACAAAACCTAAACCCGGCGCCAAATCATCAGGACGACAAGCTTGCTCACCTGCCCGCTCCAGCATACTCATGACATCGCCAGGTGCCCAAGCACGACCGGATAGTTTTTCTTTCGCTTCAGCAGTGGTATCCGACGATTTAATCAATTCAATCATTTCATCGATATTAGAAATCGCTACCGCCAAGCCTTCAAGAATATGACCACGCTCACGCGCTTTGCGTAATAAGTAGACCGTACGACGTGTAACCACTTCACGGCGATGGATAATGAAGTACTCAATAAATTCTTTAAGGTTTAATAAACGTGGCTGACCATCAACCAAGGCAACCAAGTTAATACCAAAAACATTTTCTAACTGTGTTTGGGTGTAAAGATTATTCAGACAGACTTCGCCTGACTCGCCGCGCTTCATTTCAATAACAACACGTAGTCCGTCTTTATCAGACTCATCGCGCAATTCAGAAATACCTTCGATTTTTTTCTCTTTAACTAAATCGGCAATTTTTTCGATTAGGCGCGCCTTGTTCACCTGATAAGGTAGCTCGTGAACAATAATGGTGTCTTTATTGGTTTTTTCGTTAGTGATAACTTCAGCACGTGAGCGAATGTAAATACGCCCTTTACCGGTTTTATAAGCCTGAACAATGCCTGCGCGGCCATTGATGATTGCTGCCGTAGGGAAATCCGGCCCGGGAATATGCTGCATCAATTCGTCAATCGTAATATCAGGGTTATCCATTAACGCTAAGCAACCAGCGACAACCTCATTCAAATTATGCGGCGGTATATTGGTTGCCATACCTACAG
>CALBVI010000257.1 GCA_937969395.1 uncultured Spongiibacteraceae bacterium
AATCATTTTGACTATTTAGGCTGTCGGTATTGAATTATTGTCAGTTGATTCGTGATTTATAGTCATGGCTTTAGGTCTAAGCAGATCATAAAGGCAAAGCTTTAGCTGAAAATCAATGAAAGCCAACCCTCCAGTGGATAAATATTATGCTGCGAATAGCCGAACAAGCGCTAACCTTTGATGATGTACTACTCGTTCCTGGGTACTCTGAGGTGACTGCTAAAGATGTTAGCTTGCAAACGAAGTTGACTCGAAATATCACCCTGAATATCCCTTTGTTGTCCGCAGCTATGGATACGGTCACCGAGTCTCGTTTGGCTATAGCCATTGCTCAGGAAGGTGGTATAGGTATCATTCATAAGAGTATGTCGATTGAGCAGCAAGCCCAGCAGGTAAGAGCTGTTAAAAAGCATGAAAGCGGTGTGGTTAAAGACCCGATTACTATTGATGCTAATGCTCCGATTAGCCATCTATTTGAAGTGCGTAAAGAGCATAATATTTCTGGTCTCCCTGTGCTCGATAAAGGCGAGTTGGTTGGTATTGTAACAAGTCGGGATATGCGATTTGAAACGCATATGGATCAACCTGTCTCTAGTATCATGACGCCAAAAGAAAAATTGGTAACCGTTAAAGAAGGTGCTGATTTAGTCGAGGTTAAAGAGCTATTACATAAAAACCGTATTGAAAAAGTACTTGTTGTAAATGACAGCTTTGACCTTTGCGGGATGATAACTGTTAAAGATATGAGTAAGGCGCAGACTTATCCTAGTGCCTGTAAAGACAGTTCTGGACAGTTGTTGGTAGGGGCTTCTGTTGGTACCAGTGCTGATACTGATGATCGCGTTAAGGCACTGATTGAGGCTGGCGTTGATGTGTTGGTAGTTGATACAGCTCACGGTCACTCAAAAAATGTTATTGAGCGGGTTAAAAAAATTAAGCAAGCTTATCCTGAAATGCAGGTGATTGGCGGTAATATCGCCACAGCTGAAGCCGCCATTGCTTTGGCTGATGCCGGTGCCGACGCGGTTAAGGTGGGTATTGGCCCCGGATCAATCTGTACAACGCGTATTGTCACTGGTATCGGTGTACCGCAGATCAGTGCTATTGCTAACGTTGCAGCAGCATTAAAAGATAGAGGTGTTCCTCTTATCGCCGATGGTGGCATTCGTTTTTCTGGTGACCTTTCTAAAGCCGTTGCCGCTGGCGCTAGCGCAGTTATGATGGGCAGCATGTTTGCCGGGACAGAAGAGGCGCCGGGTGAAGTTGAGCTATATCAGGGCCGAACGTATAAATCTTATCGTGGTATGGGCTCTTTAGGCGCAATGTCACAGACGCAGGGGTCCAGCGATCGTTACTTTCAGAGTGCGGATGCCGGTGTTGAGAAGTTGGTGCCAGAAGGTATCGAAGGCAGGGTGCCTTACAAGGGACCATTGGCTGCTATTGTTCATCAAATGATGGGTGGATTGCGTTCAGCGATGGGTTATACCGGTAGTACTGATGTCGACACAATGCGTACACGGCCACAGTTTGTTCAGGTGACTAGCGCTGGTATGAGCGAAAGTCATGTTCACGATGTAAGTATCACTAAAGAAGCACCCAATTACCCAAGAGCTTAGTTAGTTATTTGAGTATCGGCGTTGGTTTACGTTTTGGTGGATTTATTTAGTACTTAATATTAGGCGGTCTTATTTTAAATAGGGCCGCCTATTTATTTTTTGACACTGTTTTTTAATTTTATGCTCAATCTAAAGTTGATGTTTGCCGCTAGGCTTTACAGTTTTTTAGATTGCTAGTTATTATTTTTCAAGGGTTTGATCATGTCAGTTGATATTCACGCACAGCGAATTCTTATTTTAGATTTTGGTTCTCAATATACGCAGTTGATTGCGAGGCGTATTCGTGAAATTGGTGTGTATTGTGAAGTTCGTGCTTTTGATATCAGTGAAGAAGATATTAAGGACTTTAATCCTAAAGGTATCATTCTTGCGGGAGGGCCGGAATCCGTTACTGAGTTTGAGTCTCCACGTGCGCCGGAGTGTGTATTTGAGCTCGGCTTGCCTGTGCTGGGTATTTGTTACGGTATGCAGACCATGGCAGAGCAAATGGGGGGTAAAGTCGAGGCATCTGATGTGCATGAGTTTGGTTATGCACAAATCAAAGAGGAAGGTGCTTCAGCATTATTACAAGATATTAAAGATCATGTTGATGACGATGGCGCGTCATTATTAGATGTGTGGATGAGCCATGGTGACAAGGTCACTGAAATGCCTGTTGGTTTTGAGCTGATGGCATCGACAGCGTCGTGTCCCATTGCGGGCATGTATCATGCAGAAAAACAATTTTTTGGTATTCAGTTTCACCCCGAAGTTACGCATACCTTGCAAGGTACAAGAATTTTTGAACACTTTATTTTGGGCGTATGTAAGTGCGAGGCACTGTGGACGCCTGCGAATATTGTGGAAGATGCTATCAATACAGTTAAAGCAACAGTGGGTACGGATAAAGTGTTGTTGGGCTTGTCAGGTGGTGTTGATTCATCTGTTGTTGCAGCACTATTGCACAAGGCGATTGGCGATCAACTAACCTGTGTATTTGTTGATAATGGTTTGCTTCGTAAAGATGAAGGCAATCAAGTGATGGACATGTTTGCAAAAAACATGGGCGTAAAAGTTGTTCGTGCTGATGCCGCAACTATTTTTCTCGATAACTTAAAGGGCGAAGCTGACCCAGAGAAAAAACGTAAAATTATTGGTAATACCTTTATTGATATTTTTGATCAAGAAGCGTCAAAAATCCAAAATGTTAAATGGTTGGCGCAGGGTACGATTTACCCAGATGTAATTGAGTCAGCTGCATCAAAAACCGGTAAATCACATGTTATTAAATCTCATCATAATGTTGGTGGCTTACCTGATGATATGCAATTTGAGTTAGTGGAGCCGTTGCGTGAATTATTTAAAGACGAAGTTCGTAAAATTGGTCTGGAGTTAGGACTGCCTTATGACATGGTTTATCGTCATCCTTTTCCCGGTCCTGGTTTAGGGGTTCGCATTTTAGGTGAAGTGAAAAAAGAGTATGCAGATATTCTCCGTGAGGCAGATGCCATCTTTTTAGAAGAATTACATAGGGCTGATTGGTATCATAAAACCAGCCAGGCCTTTGTTGTGTTTTTGCCGGTGAAATCCGTCGGTGTGGTTGGTGATGCTAGGCGTTATGAATACGTTGTTGCATTGCGTGCTGTTGAAACCATAGACTTTATGACAGCTCGTTGGGCGCACTTGCCTTATGAGCTATTAGAAACGGTCTCTAATAGAATCATCAATGAGATCGGTGGTATCTCCCGAGTCAGCTACGATGTTTCTAGTAAACCGCCAGCGACTATCGAGTGGGAATAGTCGAATGGTAATAGTCGGATAAAAAATAACTAGCACGAACCATGTGTAAGTCTAGGTAGTCTTTTGGTTAAAGAGAAGTTTGTAAAGAGAAAATCAACATGTCGCTAGTGAGTGACGAGTCTTTTATGCAACAAGCTCTGATAATGGCGGCTAAGGCTGCGGAGCAGGGCGAGGTGCCGGTTGGTGCTATTGTTGTTGTCAACGATGAAGTCGTAGGAAAAGGCTGGAATAAGCCGATATCAAGCAATGATCCTACTGCTCATGCAGAAGTCATAGCGGTGCGCGATGCAGCGGCGGCATTGCAAAATTATCGACTAACTGATGCTACACTTTATGTCACGATTGAGCCCTGTAGCATGTGTGCTGGTGCTTTAATTCACGCGAGAATTTCACGTGTTGTCTATGGTGCAATGGAACCTAAGTCAGGAGCTGTTGAAAGTAATCTTTGTCTTTTCGATGCTGCGCATGTCAATCATCAAGTTGAATACCTTGGCGGTATCTTAGCTGATGAATGTTCCTCTGTAATATCAGATTTTTTTAAACGTAGGCGGCAAGAAAAGAAGGCTTTGTTAAATAACTGAAGATAGGGTGATGGCTGAAATAATAATATCTAAGTTTCAGGCTGAAGCGATTATTTATGTTTGTGGTTTTTTGATTAAGAAATAATAATGTCGCTTAATACTGTTGGTTTGTGGATAGCATAGCCTTGTACAAAATCCACCCCTATGATCTTCAGTTTTTCTATTATAGCTTCATTTTCAACAAATTCAGCAATCGTCTTTTTACCCATTAAATGCGCAATTTCATGGATTGATTTTACAAGTGCGTAATCATCGTTACTGGTGTCAATGTCCGAAATAAACATGCCGTCTATCTTTAGATAATCAACCGGTAAGTGCTTTAAGTACTGGTAGGAAGCGTTACCACTACCAAAGTCATCGAGAGAAAATTTACAGCCAATTTTTTTCATTTCACGAATGAAATCTGCAGCTTCGGCCAAGTTATTAATGGTTGATGTTTCTGTTACTTCAAAGCAGATGTTTTGTGTTGGTACTTTGTACTGGGCAAATTGAGAAAATATGAAGTTCATTAAATTCTCATCGTTAATGCTATTACCTGATAAATTGATCGAAACGTGAGGGATGTTTTTGCCGTCAATTTTAAAACTGTTTAACCATTGAAAGGTTTTTTCAATCACCCATTGGTCTACACGCTGC
>CALBVI010000258.1 GCA_937969395.1 uncultured Spongiibacteraceae bacterium
CGCCCATATTACGTAGTCGCTTGGTACCAAATAACATGACTACAATGGCAAGAATAATCAGTAATTGCCAAATGCTAACTCCACCTAAACCCATGACGTTTCTCCAATGTATTTTGTTGTGTTTAAATTATCGAAAATAACTATTTAACTATTGTTCAGCTATTTTTTACGTGATGCTTTTTCTTCTAGACCAGAAAGGTCAAAGCGTCTAGCAAGTTCCGATAAGACTGCACTGCTGTCTTCACCTAAATGTGAAAGCATGACCAAAGAATGAAACCATAAGTCAGCAGTTTCATAGATAACGTTACTGTTATCACCGCTGTGCTCAGCATCCTTGGCGGCAATAATTGTTTCGTTGGCTTCTTCACCAACTTTCTCTAAAATTTTATTGAGACCTTTGTGATGCAGGCTGGCGACATAAGACGAATCTGAATCAGCATTGCCTTTTCGATCAGCTAAAACTTGGCTTAATTGTTTGAGTGTGTCGTTCATTGATTAATTACTTTTCTGATATATGTCGGTAGGGTCTTTAATAACAGGTTCTACTGTTTGCCAGCTGCCGTTTTCAAGTTTCCGATAAAAACAACTTGTTCTGCCGGTGTGACAGGCGATATTGCCAAGCTGCTCTACTTTTAAAATAATCACATCTTCGTCGCAATCGAGACGAATTTCTTTAATTTGTTGTACGTGGCCAGATTCTTCACCTTTGCGCCATAATTTTTTGCGCGAGCGAGACCAGTAAATTGCACGTTGTTCAGTGACGGTTAAGCCTAGGGCTTCACGGTTCATCCAGGCGACCATTAACACTTGGTCGGTGAGGTGATCTTGAGCAATTGCGGGCACTAGACCGTCGCTGTTCCAGCGTACTTGGTCGAGAAAAGTATCCGAGGTGTTGCTGCTCATGTGGTGTTCCTGCTAACTGATTTAGTACTGAATAATTAGTGCCGATTAATAAGTATTCGCCTGCTGGCTGTTAACGGCCGACATTATGGCATACCCATCTGTTTGATTGTATTAAGTTAGCGCCGTAGCCAGATAGCACATGCGCTGATGCCTAATAACCAGCTCAATGGCGATAGTTGTAACAGTTGTTGCTGTAATACCGCGCTGGATGAAATTATAGCAGTGACTAATAGCAATAAACTGAGACTGACTATGGTTTTTTGTCGATGGCGCTGTTTAAGTTGGCGCTGTAGCTGCCGAATTTGCTGTTGTTGCAGATCAAAGTGCTGGTTTTGCTGTTTATTATTGCTGGCGGCCTGAGCCAATGTTTCAGGCAGCGTAGGTAGTTGCTCTAGTAATGCTGGCAGATGTTTACTGGCGCGTTGATAGATGCCTTTGGGTGAGTAGCGCTGTTTAAGCCAATTTTCTAGATATGGTTTGGCGGTGTTCCATAAATCCAGTTGCGGATAGAGCTGACGGCCAAGCCCTTCAATATTGAGTAGCGTCTTTTGCAGTAGTACGAGGGATGGCTGTACTTCCATATCGAAACGCCTAGCGGTTTGAAAGAGATAAATCAGCACTTGTCCGAAAGAAATTTCGCCCAACGGTTTCTCAAAAATAGGTTCGCAAACACTGCGGATAGCACTTTCAAAGTCATTGATTTTGGTATGTGCAGGCACCCAGCCGGACTCTACGTGCAGTTCTGCGACTAGGCGGTAGTCACGTTGAAAGAATGCCAGTAGGTTGCGAGCTAAATAATACTGATCTGCTTCGTTTAAGCTGCCGATAATGGCGCAGTCGATGCCAATATACTGCGGTGATTCCGGGTTTTGGCGAGATACAAAGACATTGCCGGGGTGCATATCGGCATGAAAGAAGCTGTCTCTAAATACTTGCGTGAAGAAAATTTCTACACCTCTTTCTGCCAGTAATTTCATGTTGGTTTTTTGTGCCGCCAGTGCGTCCATGTCGGTAACAGGAATACCGTCGATACGCTCCATGGTGAATACATTGCGACAGCTGTAATCCCAGTAAACTTTAGGTACATACAGCAAGTCCGAATTTTCAAAGTTACGACGCAGCTGCGACGTATTAGCGGCTTCACGCTTTAGATCTAATTCGTCGAGTATGGTGTGTTGGTAGTCTTCAACAACTTCAACAGGGCGTAGGCGTGGGCCGTCAGGCAGGTATTTCTGTATTAAGCTGGCAATGAAAAACAGCAGTTTGATATCTTGTTTGATAACTTTTTCAATGGTGGGACGTACCACTTTAACAACAACACTTTCGCCACTGTGAAGCGTTGCCGCATGAACTTGTGCGATAGAGGCGGAAGCCATTGGTGTTGCGCTGAATTCGGCAAACACTTGCTCAACAGGTTGCCCTAACGCCTCTTCAATAATGGCGATAGCTTGCTGTTCGGCAAAAGGGGGTACTTGGTCTTGTAGTTTGACGAGTTCATCAATCATATCGTCAGGGACTAAATCACGCCGGGTTGATAGCAGTTGTCCAAATTTGATGAAAATAGGGCCGAGCTCTTCGAGAAATAAACGGAGTCGCTCGCCGCGATTGAGTTTAGATATCGGACGCAGTCGACAAGGCATTAGTAACAACTGGGCGCCCAATGGTAGCTGCTTGGTATCGAGTAAGGTATCGAGGCGGTAGCGCAGTGCAATGCGAGCGATTTTGCTAAGACGTTGAATGCGTGACACTTAAATCCTTAAGGTTTTATAGCTAACGGTATTATTTATCGGGGTGGTGATTATTACTATTACGTTGTTGGCGTAATTTGTTAATTCTAGCTTCTAGGCGCTCGGCGCGCATCGCTACTTGGTCAACTTCATTAAAGAACTTTTCAGTTTGCCAGCGTGGTGGAAATAGCCCGCTCTCTTCCTGTAAGTAATCTTCAACTTGCCGCTTGAGTCCTTTAATCGCCTGCTGGCCAAAGCTGAAACCCTTGCGTAAGCCGTTACCCATTTGGTGACCGATAACATCACCAAAAATGTTGGCTAGCGGGGCCTCCCAGTCTATATCTAACTGCTTCGCAATGGATTGCAAAGTCATCAGTGCGTTGCTATCGCCTTCTAGTATGACATTGCCATTAATTAGCGCGCTAGCGGGGTCATTAGCGGTAGCTAGCTCACTAAATGCCTGCCAACTGCCGCTTAATGTAGTATCCGCTGATTGCTGCCATGCACCAAAGAGATTGATTTCGCCTTCGCAGGGCATGATGTAGAGGTCTAGTTTGGGAGAGGTGCATCGCAATAGAAATATGTGGTCTTCTAATTGTTCAAGCCGTTGTTGGGTCGCAGGGTCAAGCTTTAGGGCTTGGTTGATCGCAAGTTCCAACCCTGCAATGGCGGCAGTATGAAATGTTGGGCTGATGAGAGAGTCTGGTGTCATGCTCAGCTTGGCTCTGCTAGAAAAGTGGTTGAAGGGTTGCTGTTGTGTACTAAGGCTTAATGCCTTTGTGAACGGCAACAATACCGCCAGTCATATTGTGATATTCGCAACAGGCAAAGCCCGCATCTACCATCATGTCTTTGAGGGTTTCTTGATCGGGGTGCATGCGAATGCTTTCGGCCAGATAGCGGTAGCTTTCAGCGTCGTTGGTAATTAGTTTGCCCATAAGTGGCAGCAGCTTAAATGAGTATGTGTCGTAAGCCTGATTGAGTAATTCATTGCGAGGTTTAGAAAATTCTAATACCAGCAAACGGCCACCAGGTTTTAGTACCCGCAGCATCGAGCGAATGGCCTTATCTTTATCGGTGACGTTGCGTAGACCAAAGGCGATGGTGATGCAGTCAAAGCTATTATCAGGAAATGGCAGGCTTTCAGCATTAGCTTGTGTGTATTCGATGTTATTAACGATACCGAGGTCGGTTAGCTTGTCGCGACCAACACGCAGCATCGATTCGTTGATATCGGCTAGTACAACACGGCCTTCTGGGCCGACGAGTTTGCTGAACTTAGCGGCTAGATCACCAGTGCCGCCAGCAATGTCGAGCACAGCGTTACCTTTGCGGACGCCTGACAACTCAATGGTAAAGCGTTTCCACAGGCGATGAACGCCCATCGACATAAGGTCGTTCATTACATCATATTTTGCGGCAACAGAATGAAATACACCGGCGACTAAACCAGCCTTATCTTCGCTAGCAACGGTTTTATAACCGAAGTGGGTATCATTTGATGAGGCATCGCCTGAAGTACTGTTCGAGGTGTCTGGGCCGGTAGATTGAGGCATAGCAAGGTCTATTTATAAAAATGGCTGAAGAGCGCTATTGTAGCGATTCTTAACCGAAAAGCCATTGATGATGGCTGATTGCAGTTTTGAAATTGATTAGTTTTAGCGGGGTGGGGGAGTGTCTCTAAAGTTGATTTATTTATTGATGGACCAGTGGGTGTCCATTTTTTTGTTAATCGTGCTGCTGATATCTTTGATTTGAAAGCTAGAAAGGTTTTCTAGCTTTCGGGAATCGAGGCGATGCAAGTGTAAAATCGGCGCGCGGTTCGGCAATTCACGTAAGTCTTTATTAGTGATTACCGGTAAAAACGGGTTGTTTTCGGGCATGTTTTTTGAAATTCGGCTAATGCCTGCGGCTAAGGGCATAGTATTGAACTTGCCCGTTTTCCGACTGCGTTGCATTAAGTAAAGCCCATCCGGTTTGTTAACAGCTTCTCCCGGTATGATAAAAAGGCCTGTGCCGATTACTGCGTTGCGTCTGATGGATTGAAAAGTATCATGAGCTGCATAGGGATTGGGTATAACAACAAGGTTGCCGGCTTGCTGGCTTAACTTGGCGATGCTGTAGTTGGCGTAAAGCTGAGATACGGCACTGGAAAAAACGCAAAGTGATTGCTCGAACAAGCACAAAAACGAAGCCGCTTTCTCTTTATGAGTAATATTATCTAAGCTCCAAACTAAATCGGGAGCTGGAGCGTCATCGTCTGCCATAAGTCTCTTTATAAGAAAGGAGTTGTTTATTACTTCCTACAATATAGACGTTAATTAACATTTATTCTAACGAAGGTTTTGTTTTTAAAGAATAAATAGTTACTTATCCCTCAGTCGACAGCCCTTCAGTGATGACGTTTTTTAAGGTGGAGGCGAGCATAGGTTGACGTAGTCCAGCCGAAATACTCGTTTAGCTGGGGTGTTTTCTACTGTAGATAAAAGCATTCGGAGTCTCTCGGTAGAATAAAGAGTTGACATGTGAACCGATCGGTCCTAAATTGCCCCGATGAATATTGGAAGACCTATACAATTTGATCCTGACGTTGCTGTGGCCAAAGCTATAGATGTATTTTGGGCTAATGGCTACGACGCCACTTCTACTGCGAGTCTGATGGAGGCTATGAGTCTTTCTAAGAGTAGCTTGTATCAAACGTTCGGTTCTAAACATGAGTTGTTTATGCGCTGCTTGAATGATTACAGTAGCCAGAATCATGCGTATTTACGACGTGAGTTAGCCGAAGCAAAATCTGCTAAAGGTTTTTTAATCGATTTTTTTCGCAATGCTATAAGCGGTAATAGAAAAGACAATATGCGCGGTTGCTTGCTTGTGAATACCGCCTGTGAATTTGGGATTAGTAATAAGTCCACCGCTGACTTTATAAAGACTGAAGTAAGCCGAATGGCTGATTTATTTCAGGACGTTATAGAGCAGGCTCAAGCCGATGGCGAAATTGCTGCTGATAAAAACGCCAAGCATCTCGCTGATAGCTTGATGGTTAGTCTTTATGGTATCCGGGTTTTGGGAAAATTAAATCCTGATATGACAGAAATGGGGTCGTTGATGAATCAACTTATTCTTCAGCTCGAATAAAAAATTTTACTTGTTTTTGGACTGACTGGTCCAGAAGTGAATTGTACTGAAATAATTTAAAAGCTCAGCTTTGATAGCTGATTACACAAAAGGAAATACAATATGAAAATTGAAAACAAAATCGCATTAGTCACCGGAGCTAACCGGGGAATTGGTAAGGCGCTAGTAGAAAGCTTGCTGCAGCATGGTGCTGAAAAAGTATACGCTGCTGCCAGAAAGCTGGATTCATTACCTGATTTTGGTGATGACCGAGTGGTTCCTGTGCAGTTGGATATTAATAATTCAGATGAAATTGTTCGTGTCGCCGCACAAATAACGGATGTTGATCTGCTGTTGAACAACGCTGGTGTTGCGGCATTTGTCAGTCTGGTTGATGGCCCTACTGATTTGATTGCGCGTGATATGCAGACAAATTACTTTGGCACGTTGAACGTTATTCGAGCATTTATTCCCTCATTGGAAAAACGTCCCGGTAGTGCTATAGCTAATATCGCCAGCATAGCCGCTTTTGTTAATTTCCCCATGTTAGGTGGGTACAGTGCATCGAAGGCAGCTAATTTTTCGATGTCTCAAGGTTTGCGTATTGAGTTGGCGCCACGAGGCATTAGTGTTCACACCATCAACCCAGGCCCAATTGATACTGAAATGGCAAAAGACTTAGAAATGGATAAAACGACCCCTGCTCAAGCTGCTGCGAATATGCTTGCGGGTATTGAAGCCGGTGAGGCAGATATTTTCCCGGATGAGGGTGCGCAGGGCATGATCTCCGTTTGGAAAAATGATTATCGAGAGCTGGAGGCGATGGTAGCTCAGATGGCTGAAGGTTAGGGGGTTATAGCGGTCTTAACTTTTGTTGATTGATGCAGGTCCATGCTCTAAGCCAGCGTGGGCCTAGTTATATCAAATAAGTTATTGAATAGAAGGGGGCGTTCGCTATCGCTTGTTTTTGCTAAGCGATACTCAAATATTGAGTTCTTTTCGCATTGCCTGCATGTGCTGTTTTTGCTGTTCTTTGCTTAACGGCGTGCTAATCGTTTCTGGGATTGCTTTAGTCACGGGTAGGTCTAATTGTTCGCCGTTCATGACGCGCTCAGATAAAATTTCATAATTACGTTTGAACACGGGAAATGCTTTAGCTTCACTGCTGCTGGCGATAAAAAACCAATCTGAGGCAGCCCCGGCTAAATAGACTGCTGGATGTGACCAGTGTTGCTCTGCCTTTGGTGTGGCGGCACGACAAGCCTCTATATAGGCACTGTGGGTGTCGGGCAGGCCTAATTCTTTAAAGCTGGGTTCACAGAATTTTCTAATCGTGTGAATGGTTGGCAGATATTCGGATTGTTTTATAGCGCGGCGTAGCCCGGCAATAATGCGCTCTGGTGCTATGTCGCTGAGGGTTCTTATCCACAGTTGTTTCGCCATAATGATTTTTTGATCATCACTAAACGCTTTGTGGAATTGATTGTGATAAGCCAGTTGAAATTCAGTAAACAATTGGTTGATGGCTGTTACGTGATCTTCGCTAGGGGGTGGCGAGTCCGTAGTTGTGTGTTGAATGGTTGGTTTATTCATGCGGTTAGCTCCCGTCGACGAGGTCTTTGGCCCAGCTGCGGTCGGTGAGGTGCTCGAAGGTAGTTTTACCTTCCGCTTGACCTGATCGATTAGAGACTTGCTGTCGCGCATAATCTTGCCCTGAGTAATGATTGCTCATTTGATGACGAGTTGCCCATTGGTATTTGGCATGCTGTAAAAATTTAGTATTCCAAGAGCGCTGGATTTGTTTGGTGTCGCGCCAGAATAATACAAATTCTGGCACTAATTGGCGAGCGAAAGTCAGATCGATGTTAGCGAGTTTTAAAATGTCATAAACATCTTCGTTGGGTTGCCAGTTGGCAGCTATTTCGCGCGGCTCATAATCCAGTTCCATCGTTTTGGTATAAACCGCCCATTGACGGCGAATATGGGCAATAAACTTCGAGTTCCAGGTGTTGCTGATTTCTCCACGCTCACTCCAATACAGTACAAATTCTGGAATGGCGTCTTCGATAAAATCATGGCTAATGTCAGAGCGTTGCAAAATCTCTAAGGCATCAGGGCTAGGCTGCCATGTATTTTGGATACTGTCGGTTGTAGCTATATCCGTTTTTGATTTAGCTTGCCGGCTTTGCTCGAAGCGCCATTCTTTTAGTACGTGCTGACGAAATTTACTGCTCCAAGAATGCGATACTTGCTGACGGTCCTGCCAATATAAAACAAAGTCTTCCCGTTGTTTTAGTGCGAAGTCAGGTGGAATACTGTGATTTAGAGTCAGTAGTTGCAGTAAATCCTTGTTAGGTTGCCAGCTATCGGTCAGTAATGTCGCGCCGTGATTTCGGGTGGTAGTGCTGGCAGCAGAGTTAGGTTGATATCTGGGTTTAGCTGGTTGCTGTTTTTGTATTGGTGCATGTGGTGGTGTAAATGTTGGCCGCTGCGGCTCTGTTTGCGTTGGCTGTTCAACAGTTTCATTCATCGCGAAGCATAATACATTAGAGTGTGGCAGTGGCGATGACTCAATCAGAATGATGCCTTTTTCCTTCAAGCTTTCGCTGATTTTTTGGATAGTGGCTAAATCCCAAAAGGGTAGCAGTTTGGTTAATTCTTCGCTGCTGAGGCTGGCCCAAGAAAAGTGATTTTTGCTAACTGATTGGGCAAAGGTTTGTGCATCGTTAAGTGCTTGTAGCAATACTGTTTCTTCTAGCCCAATAGTGGCGGCCAGTGACGGTGAAATAATAAGTGGGCGTTCGGGGATCAGTGATGACATTAATGTTGTGTCTGTATGTTGGTCTAGTAAATCAGCGTCTTTGCTAGTCGTTCAGCTGGTCATTCAATCGCTATTGTACGTATCGTGGCTTATTGGCACCAGTCTTTTACTAAGGTGATGTTATGTAAATAGATACTGTTGTTTTATACAGTTTAATTATAGTATTCTGTTTCTCTTATTTTGGTGCGGCGTATCTGATCTTATTTAAGGCTTAGGTCGGTAATAAAATAGTGCTTGGCTTAAAGGTGAAATGTGGCAAAACGTAAAACAGCTTATGTATGTAACGACTGTGGCTCTGATTACAGTCACTGGCAGGGGCAATGTAAAGATTGCAGTGCTTGGAATACGTTAACAGAGATCACTTTAGCGTCTTCACCTAAAGCCGCAAAAGACGCGCGGTTTCAGGGTTATACCGGTGCTGCCAGCCAGCAAAAACTACAAACATTGGATCAAATTGACCT
>CALBVI010000259.1 GCA_937969395.1 uncultured Spongiibacteraceae bacterium
ATCACAAAGAGTTTCAAGAGGCGGCATTAAAAGCGATAAAAAAAGCGAGCTATAAACCATCATCTTCAAATACTTCTATGGAACCAGTAATCACTAGCAAGTCGTTAACGTTCATACTACAAGGCTGGAAAATCAAAGGGATGTCTGAAAAAGAATCAGGCGATAAACTACATACGGCGTGCCAAATAGACCTAACAAATCAAGCAAGCAGGACGCCGAAAGTCGGCGCCTCTTCTTGAGCTGTTAAGCCTCACGACCTTAATCCCCCCGCAGAGAAACTCACTTTAGTCACGGGTCACCATAACGGCCTCAGCCGGCCATTAAATTACCGCCCCCACCTCAACATGATATTTCCTCAAACACTCCATACAGTTCCATTGCACCCACTGTGGACTCATCAATGATCGACACCTGCAATAGGGCTATTTTTAATACTCTCGGCGACTTAAAAAGCGACCTATATTCGATTACCTAAGATTTATTTGGACTTAAATTGACAAACACAAAAAAGCCCGCGATTAAGCAGGCCTTGAAGCTGTTGATGGACAACAATAATTTGGTCGGAACGGCAGGATTTGAACCTGCGACCACTACACCCCCAGTGTAGTGCGCTACCAGACTGCGCTACGCCCCGAATACGTCTGAGTGCTACTCAAGACGGGCCGGAATAATACATGAATCCGGCCAATCTGTGAATTAATAATGACTTGTTTTAAGAGGGGATTTTTATACGTGTAAAACTTTTAGTACATCTTCTAATTCGCTGATCATCTGGCGAATCATTTGTTTGTACTGATTGCTATCGTCTTCGCTTTCTTCACCGGACATACGCTGACGCGCACCGCCTATGGTATAGCCTTGATCGTATAGCAAACTACGAATCTGACGAATAAGAATGACGTCTTGGCGCTGATAATAACGACGATTACCGCGGCGCTTTACAGGCTTTAAATTAGGGAATTCCTGCTCCCAATAACGTAATACATGAGGCTTAACCGCACACAATTCGCTAACTTCACCAATGGTAAAATAGCGTTTGCCAGGTATAACCGGTAGTTCGTCGTTATTGCTCGGTTCCAACATATGCTTCTACTCGTGCCTTTAATTTCTGACCTGGCCTGAATGTTACCACTCGGCGCGCGGAAATAGGAATTTCTTCGCCCGTTTTGGGATTTCGACCTGGCCTTTGGCTTTTATCGCGCAGATCAAAGTTGCCAAAACCTGACAATTTAACCTGCTCATTATCTTCTAGTGAGTGTCTCACTTCTTCAAAGAAGTGTTCAACCACTTCTTTGGCTTCTCGTTTATTCAGTCCCAGCTCTTCGTACAGCTTTTCAGCCATCTCGGACTTTGTAAGAGCGTTCATTCGCAAATTTCCTCTAACCAGTTAAGCTGACTAGTTTCTCAATTTTGCGTTGAACCTCTCTTCTAAACGAGCCACAACGCAGTCAACAGAGGCATTTACCTCATCCTCATTAAGAGTGCGTGAAGAATGCTGATACGTCAAGCCGAGAGCAAGACTTTTTTCTTTAAGATCAATACCTTTACCCTCATATATATCAAACAACCTGAGGTTACGAAGGTCTTCTCCAGCGGCTTCTTGCACGGTTTTTAACACCGCATCGGCTTCAATTTCACGATTGACTAGGATAGCTAAATCCCTACGAACTTCTGGAAATTTTGACAGTTCTGTGAACTTTGGTAGCTCGCCAGTGGTAATAGCCGACAATTTCACCTCAAATAGGTAGATGGTTTGCGCAAAGCCCATCTTTTTCTGCAGCTCAGGATGAATAGCACCAATGAATCCAATGCTCTCACCATTGTGAGTAATTGCAGCAGTTTGGCCAGGATGTAGCGCCGAATGCTCACCTTTAACAAACTCAAAGCTGGTATTTTTACCACTCAACGCCAGTACAGCTTCTAAGTCACCCTTAAGATCATAGAAGTCGACCATCTCGCCCTCTTCAGACCAAGACTCAGGCTCACGACGGCCAGTAATCGCACCAGCGAACATTGCATCCTGTATAGGTAAACCTTCGCTACTAGGGATAAAACGTAAACCTGACTCAAATAGGCGTACCCGTGACTGCTGACGGTTAAGGTTATGCTCCATTACATTTAGCAAACCCGGCCACAAACTAGTACGCATCACTGCCATGTCAGCTGAAATAGGATTTTCAAGCTCGACCACGGCATCACCAGGGCATACCAAGGCCTGCGCTTTTGGCTCAACAAAACTGTAGGTAATCGCTTCTTGATAACCTCTAGCAACCAATTGGCGACGTACAGAGCCTAAAGAAACCGCTGTTTCAGATTTCGGTTTAAGGTTTAATTCGGCTTTAATCGCGGTAACTGGTAGACGGTTATAGCCGTAAAGACGCGCAATTTCTTCTAACAAATCTTCTTCAATAGCGATATCAAAACGCCATGAAGCTGATTTAACTAACCAGCCCTCATCCGTCTCGGTTATGCCAAAACCTAAACGAGCCAACATGTCAGTGACTTCAGACTTTTCTATGGTTAAGCCAAGGACTTTTTTAATTCTTGCTTCGCGAAGAACAATATCGGTAACTGCTGGTAAATTATTTTCAGCACAGACTTCAGTGACCGGGCCAGGCTTACCGCCGACGATATCGATCAATAACTGGGTTGCGCGCTCGATAGCTTGAACTTGCAGCTGATAATCAACGCCACGTTCAAAGCGGTGCGATGATTCGGTATGCAAGCCATAAGCACGAGCCCGACCAGAAATTTTAACGGGTTCAAAAAACGCCGACTCAAGAAACAAATCTTGCGTGCTTGAACTAACCGCCGTTGCTTCGCCACCCATAATGCCCGCTAAAGCAATTGGCCGCTGATGATCGGCAATCACTAAAGAACCTTCATTAAGTGCCAACTCTTGACCATCAAGCAAGGTAATCTTTTCACCCTGCTCGGCTAAACGCACACGAACACCCTCTTTCAAGGTACTCAAATCAAAAGCATGCATCGGTTGACCAAGCTCTAATAAAACGTAGTTGGTTACATCAACCACTGCGTCAATCGAGCGAATACCACAGCGGCGTAATTGTTCTTGCATCCATAGTGGTGAAGCTTGGCTCACATCGACACCGCGAATTACACGACCGACATAGCGCGGGCAATCTTCACTGGCAATAATCTCTACTGGAAACTGATCATCGACCTGTGACGCAACAGCATCAATAGCCGGAACAGTTACCGCTTCTTTGTAAAGCACACCAACATCGCGAGCAATGCCGGCAATACTTAAGCAGTCTGCTCGGTTTGGCGTGAGATCAACGTCGATGATCATGTCATCTAAACCTAAGTAACCGCGAATGTCCGTACCGACTGGAGCATCAGCGGGTAACTCCATCAAGCCATCACTCGACTCTGCCATGCCAAGTTCTTGCTCAGCGCAGAGCATGCCGAATGATTCGACGCCGCGTAGCTTAGCCTTTTTGATTTTAAAACCTTTTGGTCCATCTGAAGGCAATACAGCACCCACCGTTGCAAAAGGCATTTTAAGC
>CALBVI010000260.1 GCA_937969395.1 uncultured Spongiibacteraceae bacterium
CCAACGATTATGTCGGTAAAGGTATGGCTGGCGGCAAGTTAGTGATTTACCCACCTAAAGTTAGCGAGTTTAAATCGCAAGACACTGCCATTATCGGTAATACATGTCTTTATGGTGCGACGGGCGGTCAATTGCATGCAGCGGGTATTGCGGGTGAGCGTTTTGCAGTGCGTAATTCAGGTGCATTTGCTGTTGTTGAAGGCGCTGGCGATCACTGCTGTGAATACATGACGGGCGGTAACGTTACCGTATTGGGTAGTACCGGTGTGAACTTTGGCGCGGGTATGACTGGCGGCTTGGCTTATGTGTTAGATGTCGATAGAACGTTTGTGGATAAATATAACCACGAGCTAGTTGAGTTACAACGTATTAATAGTGAATCATTAGAGCCTTACCGCAATCACTTATACGGTAATATTCAGACGTTTATTCAAGAGACGGGTTCTTTATGGGCGCAACATATTCTTGATAACTGGTCTGATTATGTTGGTAAGTTTTGGTTGGTTAAACCCAAAGCTGCTGACTTAGATTCGTTGCTTAATACTATTACGCAGCAACCGGAATAAACAAAATTTTATATGGCTGGCATTATGGCTAATCGATTAAATAATCATTTTCAATTTGTAGAGGTTGGACGGGCAGACCCCGGGAAAAAATCTATGCATGCTCGTACCAATGAGTATGTAGAGATTTATCAACCTTATCAAAAACAAGAAGTACAAGAGCAAGCACATCGCTGTTTGGAGTGTGGTAATCCTTATTGTGAGTGGAAATGTCCTGTTCACAATTTTATTCCTAACTGGTTAAAGCTAGTGTCGGAAGGAAACCTATTTGAAGCGGCGGAGTTGTCGCATCAAACTAACACATTGCCCGAAGTGTGCGGTCGCGTTTGTCCGCAGGACCGCTTGTGCGAAGGTGCTTGTACGCTTAACGATGGCTTCGGTGCCGTAACTATTGGTTCTACTGAAAAGTATATTACCGATACTGCGTTGGCGATGGGCTGGCGCCCTGATTTATCCGAGCGAGTTTGGACGGATAAAAAAGTTGCCATCATTGGTGCTGGGCCTGCTGGTTTAGGTTGTGCTGATGTATTAGTACGCGCTGGTGTTAAACCAGTGGTGTTTGATCTCTATCCAGAAATTGGCGGACTATTAACGTTTGGCATTCCTGAATTCAAGCTTGAGAAAACCGTTATGTCGCGTCGTCGCGAAGTGTTTGAAGAAATGGGTATTGAATTTCGTTTAAATACTGAAATCGGCAAAGATATTTCCATGCACGAATTGCTAGCCGATTACGACGCTGTATTTATGGGTATGGGTACTTATAAATATATGAAGGGCGGCTTTCCTGGTGAAGAATTGGCGGGTGTTTATGATGCTCTGCCGTTTTTGATTTCCAGTGTTAATCGTAATTTAGGTTTTGAAAAAGACGCTGCGGATTACATCAGTGTTCGAGATAAAAAAGTTGTTGTTCTTGGTGGTGGTGATACGGCGATGGATTGTAACCGTACCTCGATTCGTCAGGGTGCGACTAGTGTTGCCTGTGCCTATCGTCGTGATGAAGAAAATATGCCCGGTTCGCGTCGTGAAGTAACTAACGCGAAAGAAGAAGGTGTTAACTTTTTGTTTAACCGTCAGCCGATTGAGATTGTTGGCGATGGTAAAGTTGAAGGCATTAAAGTGGTAACGACCGAGTTGGGTGAGCCTGATGAGAATGGTCGCCGTCGCCCTAAAGCTATTGAAGGCAGTGAAGAAATTATTCCAGCCGACGTAGTGTTAGTTGCTTTTGGTTTTCAGCCTAACCCTCCGGAGTGGTTGCAAGATCATCAAGTTGAGACGAATAGCTGGGATGGCGTTGTTGCTGCAGAGCATCAAACCTATAAGTTTCAGACCAGTAACCCCAAAGTATTTGCTGGCGGTGATATGGTTCGCGGTTCTGATTTGGTAGTTACTGCCATTTGGGAAGGGCGTCAAGCTGCGGAAGGTATCTTGGACTATCTTGAAGTCTAGTTAGTAGAAGCTTAGTTTTATATTATTGCGTTTGTTGTTAATAAAAGGTCAGACTGGTTCTGGCCTTTATTCTATATACCGTTCTGGGTTATTGAGTTGTAAAAGGTATTTAGAATTTTAAATAACTGTTAAAAGATTGAGAAAATAAATGTCCGAATTAAAAAATGATCGTTTCCTTCGCGCGTTGTTAAAACAGCCAGTTGATGCAACACCGGTATGGATGATGCGGCAAGCGGGGCGTTATTTGCCAGAATATCGTGCAAGTCGTGCCAAGGCCGGTGATTTTATGTCGCTGTGCCGCAATGCGGAATTTGCCTGCGAAGTCACTATGCAGCCGTTAGATCGATACCCTAGTTTAGATGCGGCAATTTTATTCTCAGATATTTTAACCATTCCCGATGCTATGGGCCTGGGGCTTTATTTTGAAACCGGTGAAGGGCCTAAATTTAAAAAGACTGTCCGTACCGCTAAAGACGTAGAAGCGTTACCAGTGCCTGATGCACAAAAAGATTTAGGCTATGTAATGAATGCGGTGTCGACGATTCGTAAAGAATTAAATGGCCGCGTACCGTTGATTGGTTTTTCTGGCAGCCCGTGGACTTTAGCAACGTATATGGTTGAGGGTGGTTCATCAAAAGATTTTCGTTTGGCAAAGGCGTTAGCCTTTAATGATCCTGTCACCATGCATGCTTTGTTAGATAAACTGACCCAGAGTGTTATTAGCTACTTAAATGCTCAAATTAAAGCCGGTGCTCAGGCGGTACAAATTTTTGATACTTGGGGTGGTGCGCTTAGCCATAATGCTTATCGCGAGTTTTCGTTAAATTATATGCAGAAAATTGTTAATGGCTTGATCCGCGAAAATGAAGGTCGGCAGGTACCGGTTATCTTGTTTACCAAAAATGGCGGTCAGTGGTTGGAGTCAATGGCAGATACTGGTGCGACAGCATTGGGTTTAGATTGGACTACCGATATTGCTGCGGCACGTGCTCGTGTAGGTGACAAGGTCGCCTTGCAGGGAAATATGGATCCGACCATGTTATATGCTTCGCCTAAGCGTATTCGTGAAGAAGTTGCGACTATTCTGCAGGGCTACGGTAATGGTACGGGGCATATTTTTAACTTGGGGCATGGTATTACGCCAGAAGTTGATCCTGCGAATGCCGGTGCGTTTATTGAGTCGGTTCATGAATTGTCAGCCCAATATCATCAAGATTCATAAATCTTAATAGCAGTGAAAGAGCGATTAAAGATAGCGTTATAGTTATTCTTAATCGCTTTCATTGTTATAAATAAATATCTTCTATTGCCTCTCATCTGCATAATCTCAGCTTAAGTTAATATTCAATAAGTGGAGGATGTATGCAGCGAATAACTATTTTTGGTCGAGAAAGTTGCGGTTTTTGTCGTCAGGCTAAAAGCTTGTGTGAGCTTCGTGATTTAGAATATCGTTATATTGATATTGAGCTTGAAGGCATCAGTAAAGCTGATTTAGAAAAAACAGTGGGCGCTCCTGTTAATACTGTCCCGCAGATTTTTTGTGGCCAGGAATATATTGGAGGTTTTGACGCTTTTAGTGCTTATATTGAAAAGCACGGGATTGAAAAAGCGCAGGCCTAAAGCAGCAGAAGCTGAAATAGCTGGAATAAAAAAACGCGAGCTATGACTCGCGTTTTTTTATTCCAGCTATTGTTCTATTTTATTAAATCTACTATTCAGCTCCTTTACTTATCCATGTCACAGCTAATACCGTGGTTCATATCTAAGGCGGGTTGAGAACTGCTGGGATGGCCAATAATCTTTGCCGGTACGCCTGCAACCGTCGTGTGAGCAGGGACTGGCTGAAGTACAACGCTACCCGCGCCGATTTTTGCACCTTTCCCAATCGTTATATTCCCAAGTATTTTAGCGCCCGCACTAATGAGTACGCCGTCGCCAACCTTAGGGTGGCGATCGCCGCCTTCTTTGCCGGTACCGCCTAGCGTGACCGAATGCATCATTGATACATTGTTACCCACCGTGGCGGTCTCACCGATAACAACACCTGTCGCATGATCAATTAAAATACCGTGGCCAATAACCGCTGCAGGGTGAATGTCGACGCTGAACTGGGTTGAAATACAGTTCTGTAAAAATAGTGCTAAAGATTGTCGACCCTGTGCCCACAGCCAGTGAGCCACTCGATAAGCCTGTAGTGCATGAAAGCCCTTAAAATATAGAAAAGGCGTGGCATAGCTAGAGCAGGCGGAGTCACGTTCACGAATTGCTCGTAAATCACAGCGTGCCGATTTCGCAATGGAGGGGTCAGATTTTAACGCCTGCTCAATGACCTCTCGCAACAGCATGGCCGAAGCAGTGGGGCTATCAAGCTTATTGGCAAGGTGATAGCTGAGTGCGCATTCGAGTGATGTATGGTTGAGGATGGTTGAGTGTAAAAAGCTCGCCAGTACCGGTTCTTGTTGGCTGGTGAGTGTGATTTCCTCGCGAATAGAGTGCCAGATAGTGTCTTTATCTGTATTCATGGCAAGTGCTTGTGTAACCATAATGTGTCCGAACTAAAATTTAAAAGAAAATAGTCGCATGTAAGTATAGCTATGTCAGCTTCGATAGTCTGTTAATTGACTTGTGTTTAATGGGGCAGGCTTAGTGAGCCGGCTTTAGTTAGCTAAGTGTGGCGAACAAACACAGTGCCATAATTGATGGCCTGACTGGCTATACTTACGCTCAAAGGGCGTTATGGCTTGCTCGGGATGAAATGGCTCGGCGCTAGCGTTAGTGCCAGCGATAGTCATTGCTTGAGCAAACTCACGGATATATATGGGCCAATTACTTCTGATTTCAACCCTGCCCCCCAAGGCGAGTAGGTCACGAAAGACGGGAGAGCCGTGACATCGCCTTTTCAATTGTGACGATTTGGGCCAAGGGTTGGGGTAAAGTAAAAAGTGTTTTATGGGTTTCCAGTTTGCCGCCACCGCTAAACGCCAAAAATCATCAACATCAGCCCTAATTAATCGGTAATTAGTAACTTGATCAGAGGCATAATGCTCCGCATGTTTGTTGATACGGTGTGAAGATTTATCAATACCAATCACTAAGGCATCAGGGTGAGCAGCGGCGATGTGTTTGGTACTTTCACCCACACCGCAGAAAGAGTCGAGAATAATTGGTCCGGCATGTTGCTTGACCTGCTCATTAGCATTTTCAAAGGCTTGTAGGCTATAGTCAGGAATAGGTCTGCGAAAGCGATGTAGTAAATGTTTGCGAACAACGGCCTCAAGACTTTCATGAATGTCTTGTTGGTTGCTGACAATGTTTTTTGAATCAAGCATGAGCTTATTGACCGAATTCAAGAGTAATAAAGAATGAAGTGATTAGGATTGGCAGTGAGTGCTTAGTATATCAAATCTTAAGCTGCCAAATACTAAGAGTTTAAAATTGGATAAGGTTTCGTGTAGTGTCGTTTTTAAATAAGATTAAGTTATAAATTATGCGCAAAGATCACCGCCCCTATTGGGTAAAAAAAATGATTGTTGGTTTTCAGCTTTGGTATAGCAATCATTTTGTCCGTCCTGCCTGTGCAGCGCTGGGTGAAAACCATAACTTAATGAGGCCGTGGTGCGTCAACGTATCCGGTCCTAATATTCACATTGGCCAGTACGTCACTATGGTCGCGGAGGCCAGCGCGCAGATTCATTTAGTCGTATGGGGGCGTGAGGCCGAGACAGGGCAGTTAATCATTGGCGATTACGGCTTAATCTGTCCAGGA
Organism: uncultured Spongiibacteraceae bacterium; assembly: GCA_937969395.1. Lineage (GTDB taxonomy): Bacteria > Pseudomonadota > Gammaproteobacteria > Pseudomonadales > Dasaniaceae > Oceanicoccus. Next base: position 5,776 of record CALBVI010000260.1, read on the forward strand.
GTAAGAATATCCGTTAGCGATGAAGTGATTATTGGTGAAGGCGTGATGATCGCCAATGGCGTTTATATTACTGATTCCGATTGGCATGATATTTATGATCGCACTCAACGCAGTGAATTAATAACACCTGTGCATATTGCTGATAATGTCTGGTTGGGTGATCGCTGTAGCATTCTGAAGGGGGTCAGTATTGGGGAAAATAGTATTGTCGCTGCGAGTGCTGTAGTAACTAAAAACGTTCCGGCGAATGTAGTGGTGGCGGGTAACCCAGCTAAGGTAGTAAAAGAGTTAGATCCAGCAAAAGAAAAAAGAACGCGGGCGGATTTTTTCTCTGATCCCGAAGTGCTGCAGACTTTTTTTCAGCGCGTGGATCAGGAAAGTTTGTCAAAAAATAGCCTATTACATTGGCTGCGGACTATACTTATTCCTAGTTCAAAAGATTAGTGGCATAGTATTGCGCTGTATTTAAAGGAAGTTAAATACTAATAAATACGGCTAAGAGCATGATGAAGAGGAGCTGGTAAATGTTGGAAAAGGAAAGAATGCTAATCGTTAGCTCTAACTCAGAAGAGTTGATGCAGTTAATTACTATATTGGAAGATCGTTACGATATTGCTGAGTCTCCTGGCGGAGAGGATTGTATTGATAGAGCAACAGATTTATCGCCCGATATGATCTTAGTTGACGATATGATTATTGAGCCTAATTGCTATGAAATTTGTCAATTGTTAAAGGCCGATACGGCCTCACAAGGTGTGCCGGTAGTCTTGATGTCTGATTTGCAGGCTGATGAGCTGGAGCAAGAACTCAATAATATTGATGCCGATGATTATGTTTGCAAGCCTTTTGTAAAGCAGCATCTGTTAGAAAAAATTGAAACCCTATTGGCTTTTAAGCGAGCGCAGTAGATCATTTCTATTAGCTTGGTCCACGTTAAAATAATTGTAGTGGCGGTTCGTTAAGTAGGGCTAGCTGCTCGCGCAATTCTAAAATATGGTCCGACCAATAGCGCACAGTATTAAACCAAGGGAAGTTGTGAGTAAAAGCGGGATCTTGCCAGCGTCTCGCTATCCAAGCGCTGTAATGCATAATCCGCAAGGTTCGCATTGTCTCGATTAAATGAAGCTGTCTTGGGTCAAAATCATAAAATTCGTTATAACCTTCCACTACCTCATTTATATGTGCCGTTTGTAATTGCCTATCCCCAGAAATAAACATCCATAAATCCTGAATAGCTGGAGCCATTCGGCAATCGTCAAGATCGACAAAGTGTGGATTTTCATCACGCCATAAAATATTACCTGCATGGAAGTCGCCATGAGTGCGAATGAGTGCTGCAGGGTGTTCAGTCATAATTTCGCTGACGCGTTTAATTAAATCTTCACACAGGGAAACGTAAGCGAGATGTAAATCTTTGGGTATAAAATTTTCACTA
>CALBVI010000261.1 GCA_937969395.1 uncultured Spongiibacteraceae bacterium
ATACTGAATACGATTGGCCTTGGTACGGACAGCTTGTTGGCGCTTATTTTGACAATCACCCAAAGATTCAAGAAGCGACACTAATCATTGCTGAACCAGATCATCCGGCAGTGGCACATCTGCCGACACCTTTTAAAACCACTGATGAATGGTACAATTTTCACAATATCTCAGGCCATATTACCCCGCTGCTAAAACTTGATGAAAATAGCTATGAAGGCGGCACTAATGGCAACGACCATCCAATCTCTTGGTATCAGGATTTTGATGGCGGTAGAGCTTTTTATACGGGATTAGGCCACGCTGATGAGACTTTTATGAACCCGTTATTTATCAAGCATCTTGAGGCGGGGATTGATTACGCTGTCGGATTTTGATGACACAGCCGGCCTTCTGAGATTTAATTCGAATACGCTGAAGGGGCTACAGGTTCAACATTTAATAAGACGATTAGATATACCAGTTATAAGCCCCTAGCTTTTATTTATGAAAAAAGTTGTCCTTATTCATTTCAAATTCTCATCAACAAATTCGCCCATTGCCTTTAAAGCCTGAAGCCTCGTTTTTTGATTAGAAAGATAATGATCTTCATCTTTTAATGTAACTAGCTCCACAGATTTTTTTGCTCTTTTAAGCGCTGTTCTCATTAATTTGCTCTGACGCATGGGTACCGTCGTGTCATCATCACCATGTAATAAAAGTACTGGTGCTTGAAATTTATCAGCATGACGAGCGGGCGACACCGCCTTCAACTTATCACGGTCTTCTTTGCGATCTCCAATAACACGGTTCCAATAAGCAACAACCCAATGATCGTTACCATATTGTGCTTTTTCATCGTTCAACATCACAGGTAAATCTGAAACAGGAGCCAAAGCGACAACACATTTGTACAAGTCAGGGGTAAATGCACCACCAGCTAACGCAGCATAGCCACCATAACTACCACCAACAATACAAACTCGCTCTGGATCCACCGCCCCCCTTTTCACAAGGTAATCAAGCGCGTCTGAAAGATCCGTCTGCATCTCTTGCCCCCACTTGCCGTCACCTGCCAATCGATGACTCTGTCCAAAACCTGTGGAGCCACGAAAGTTAGGCTGAATAACCAAATAACCTCGATTAGCAAAAAACTGAGCCCAATAATCAAAATCAACCTGGTCATAGGATGCCGGCCCACCATGCGGCATCATAATTGCAGGTAACTTTTTCGGAATTTCAATACCCGCAGGAACAGTCAACAAAGTTGGAATATTTAATCCATCACGAGCCTCAACATTAAAAGCCACTACAGCCGCAACCGATTCATCTGGAATATTAGGGCGCATATCTGCAAGAAACCTTAATCCCTCTTTAGCCCTGTCTAAAAGGTAATAGCTGCCCGAGGTACCCGCACCGTCGATAAGTATCAACATTTTCAAAAAATCATCGCTAACAGAAACAATATGTACCGAATTTCCTGGAAGCCCCCTTACCTGCTTATCAATATCATCATCCAAATCAGCATCATAAAAATTATACGAGGGTGTTAAGCCGGAATATTTCACACCATAGACGGCACCATTCTTATTTTTTAAGACGCTATCAATTTCGGCTCCTTGCTTAAAAAATACGGGAGCTGATGAAGACCCATCCTGCAGCGACATGTGATAACCCGCTTCAAATTCACCACTTGGATCTGTATCGATAAAAAAAAGTGCCTTTTCATCAGGAGAAAGGCCGTCAAATACCCGATTACGTATTTCCGTTTCTTGCTCAAATAAAGCGATCCACTCCCCCTCTCGCTCCACAAGAATTTGATGCATGTTTTTTGAATTAGAATATTCTTCTCGCGCATAAACAACTTCATTTTTCCCTATAAACCAATCGATCGTGTCTTTGGTGCCCTTTGCAATTGTTTCCACTCGTCGACCGGTTTCCAAATCAATCTGCTGAAGCTCGTAATATGCTACATCCGCAAATTCACCAAAACGCGCCGACATAACAACATTGCCTTCTTCGGCAGCAGCAACAATGTCTGTTAAATTAAGCTGTGGCCAGAAAAGCCTATTATCGCCTCTAAGTAACTGTTCGGTTTCCCCCGTTTCAAGGTTAGTGGCAAAAGAGACATAATATTCATACTCTCCTCTATAACCAGCAAATCTCGTAGTAATTGATTTATTAATTACTAAATATTTTTCACCCCAGAATTGATACCCTCTGAGCTTGTCTTTAGTCGCATCAAACGCAGTTACAATTCCACCGCCGCTTAGAGATACGACGAAGATCACACGCTTACCTTCCGTATATTTTGTATAAGCGATAAGCTCTCCATTTGGAGAAAGTTTCATATCTGAGACTATTGGATCCAAACCATAAACTTCAACCGGAAGTTCTTTTTGAGCTTGAGTAACGCAGGAATAAAAAAAGAATAAAGCCGTGAGCGTTAGGTATTTCGAATAATACTTAATAACGTTACATTGAATAGTCAAATCGTTCCCTCGAATAGTTTGGAATACTTACATCTATTAATAGGCTCTATTACAGATATATAGGCTTACCCAAAATAGTAACAACTTTACATAGTTATGAGTATTATTTTCTATGACATCGTTTGTTAAAAAAAAGAATATACATCGTTATTCCTCCTTTCAACAGAAGCGGACTACAGGCATAAAAACCCAAGCCGTGACTGATTACCCCTCTGGGCTCAGATTTTAAATTCGAGCGTGATAATAAAGGACTGAGTTAACGTTCAATAATACGAATATTGCGAAACCAAACTTTGTCCTGATGATCCTGAAAACCAATATGTCCTTTTAACAAGCGACCATAATTTGGTCGATCGGTAAATTTGCTTTGCTGATACAGCGCTTCCCACTCAGCGCTATTTTGCTCAAACTCCGCTGTCATGCGACCATTCAACCAATATTCAACTCGCGGACCATTAGCAACAATTCTAACCTTATTCCAATAACCAACGGGCTTAGTGGTATTGTGGTCAGGTACGATCATATCGTAGTAGGCGCCAGCAACGTGGCTAGGTATAGACGCATCAGGATGACCCGCGTTATCCAATACCTGCATTTCAAAACCGGAGTAATGAATAGACTTCCCCGATTCATCGCCACGAATAAAAATACCACTATTACCC